>JBBSTS010000298.1:0-2416 GCA_038235675.1 Myxococcota bacterium
GCCGCGCTGGGCGACGTCGTCGACCGCGTCAACCTTACCCCGGTAGCCATCCGCGCCGGCCGCCTCTTTGCCGAGCGCGTCTTCGGCAACGGCAAGCGGCAGATCAGCTACGACCTGGTGCCCACCGCCGTCTTCTCCCATCCCCCCATTGGCACGGTGGGGCTGAGCGAGGCGGATGCCAAGGCGCGCTACGGCGCCGCCGCAGTGCGTATTTTTGCCTCGCGCTGCGTGCCGCTCAAGTATGCCGGCAGCCCACCGGCGCGCAAAGTGCCGGCGGTGGTCAAGGTGGTGGTGCACGCCGCCGACGACCGCGTCTTGGGCATTCACCTGCTTGGCGACGACGCCCCCGAGATCATTCAGGGCTTTGCCGCCGCCCTGCAGGCCGGCCTGACCAAGGCCCAGCTGGATGCCACCGCCGCCGTCCACCCCAGCCTCGCCGAAGAGCTGGTGCTGCTGCGCGAACCACGCGAGGTGGCTCAGTCGAAAGCGGGTTGATCGCGGCTGAAGGTCATCAGGGCGTTGCTTGGCAGCGGCCTAGAGATGGCGGTGCAGCGCATGCCGGCGGTTGCCAATACTTCGCGGCACCAGCGGGTGGGATAGATGTTGACCTGGACACCGCGGCACCATTTCTCGAAGCGGTAGAACAGGCCCCCCAGCGATTGGGTGGGCACGAGCACCAGCAGGCGGCCGCCCGGCGCGGTCAGCTGCGCCAGTTTGTGCAGCGCCGCCGTCGGGTCGACGACGAAGTCCAAGACGCCGATGGCCAGCACCCGCTCGAAGGTGCCCAGCGCCGGCAGCGCCTCCAGGTCGCCCTTGAGGGCCCGATTGGCCACCTGCGCCAAGCCAGCAACCAGGCTCGGCACGACGTCGACGGCGGTGACGTCGGCGCCCTGTGCCCGCGCCGCCCGCACCATGCAGCCCTCGCCCGCACCGACGTCGAGCACCCGTTGGCCGGGGGCGAAGGCCGCGGCTGCGACGATCAGCCGCCGTTGGCGACGCTGCAAGTAGGCATCGAGGCGGGCGCCGAGCCCGGCGGTGGGCCGTGCGTGGTTGCGGCCATACAGGGCCTGGGCTGCCTGCTTGTCGGCGGCGGCGACGTGCGAAACGAACGGTTGGGCCTGCTGCATGGCCTCGCCCTAGCGCAGAGCTGCGCGCCGGCGCAAGCCTTATGGGGCGGGGCACGCCCTTGAATTGCCGGCTCAGCGTGGTACACCTTCTCGCCATGGCCTTTTTGACCCGCGACACCGTCAAGCAGCTCGGCTCCTCGGTGTTCAACTATTGGTTTGGCTACGTCTCCAACCTCGGATTGGTTGCCTGGCTGTGCAGCCGCGCCTGGCATCACGGCCACATGCTGGTGACGCCGGGCCGCTTCGTAGCCTTGGCCGCCCTGGGGCTGCTGTCGTGGACGCTGAGCGAATACATGCTGCACCGCTTCGTCTACCACGAGTGGCCGTCTTTTTTGAGCGACGGCCACGACCTGCACCACCAGGCGCCGCGCGACAAGATTGGCGTGCCCTGGTACCTCACCCTGGCCATCGTCGTCGCCCTCTACTACCTTCTGGCCCTCCCTTTTGGGCGCGTCACCCCCGCGCTGTTGATGGCCTTCAACTGGCTGGGCTACGTCGGCTACTGCATCAGCCACCATGCTTCGCACCACTGGCCCTGCAAGCTGCCGTGGCTGCGCCAGATGAAACGCCATCACGCCCTGCATCACGCTTACCCGGGCACCAACTGGGGCTTCACCACCTCGCTGTGGGACTACGTCTTTTGCACCCATCAGCGCTTCGCCACGCGCCCCCTGCGCCAGGCGCGCCGCGGCTGAGGGGCGCCCGCTTGCCTTGCGCATGCCCTTTTTTTAGTCTTGCCCTCGATCTGTTTTTTCGGTAATCCGCCTCAGCACCACACGTCCCCATCGTCTAGTCTGGCCTAGGACACCGCCCTTTCACGGCGATAACTGGGGTTCGAATCCCCATGGGGACGCCACTTACGCCCTTTAACGACCGGCCTTAGGCCCCTGCCGGTGACAGCCCACGCAGCTCCAGCCGCTGCAGCATGCAGGTGGCAGCCGAGGGGGCACCAAGGTCGGGGACGAAGCGCACCACCAGCAGGGTCGCCGCTTCGTTCTGTGGGTTGTTGGCCTGCAGCCGCTCCAAGTCCGGCAGCCGCAAGTTGGCGGTGGTGTCACCGGGCACTAGGTTGAGGCGGTGCAACAACAGGTCGGGTGCCTCACTCTGAGCCTCGCCGGGCATCGCCGCGCCCGTATCGGCGGTGGCGAGCACCTCGAGGTGGCCAGCATGGTCGGTGTGGACCTCGACGCGCAGGGCCGTATGGTAGGTGGGGGCACACTGCACCTCCGGCAGCACCAACAGGCTGTGGGCCGGCAGCACGAGGCAGGCCTGCCGGCGGCGGCGCAGCA
>JBBSTS010000299.1:0-2413 GCA_038235675.1 Myxococcota bacterium
AAGCGCGGCTTGGGCGCCGTGCGCTCCCTTTACGCCGGTGCCGCCGCACGCACCACCGCCCGGGCACCTGTCCCGCGCAACGTTGCGCCCGCCGCAGCCCCCTCCAGTGGGACGGAGGCCGCGGCATCCGCCAGCGCCCAGACCGCCTACAAATCGCTGCCGGTGAGCAAGCAGGTTCCTGCAAACTTCGATGCAGCCGACCAAGGCCTCTACAGCCTGGAACCGCTGTCCGAAATCGCCGACCCTGCCTTTTTCAAAATCGGCAACGTCTGGCATTTCGAAAGCTATGCCCAACTACAAAAATTCACGACTGCGGGCGGCCAGATAGCCAGTCCGTACAACAAGGCCGAAGCGCTGAGCGGCGTTTTCGTCCGGCCGCCCGCCTAGTTGAGCTGCCTTGAGCGTGCTGCTATGGCGCCGGCGCGGCGGATGCGCCATCGCAGAGCACCGTGGTCGTCTGCGGGGTGTAAAGGCTGTAGGTCAGCACGCGTACCAGTCCATTTAAGAAGCTCTGACGCTGCTCTATCTCCGCCACGCCCGTTGGGCAGAGGCGGTCGAGGCGCACCGGATCGCTGAACTCGACCAAGCCTAGGATGCCATTGTGGTGCCAATTTTCGTCATACTCGCTCAAAGTGACCTGCGTGCTGTCACGCAAGGAGAACTTGGTGCGGTAGCAGCTGCCCAGGAAGGCCAGGGCCAAAACCGTCGCACCGATGCGGCTCATAGGGACACCTCCTTGCCTTTCGAAACAGCGGCGGAGCCGTGCGGCTGCGTCTGCCCAGCACACCAGACCTCCCAGCTGCGCGGGGTGTAGATCCCCAGGGTGATGGCCGCCAATAGGCCGTCGACGAAGCTTTGATGCACGACGAGGCGGCCCACGCCCGTGGGGCAGGTGTCGCGCAGATCGACCTCCGCCGTGTTGACCAGACCGAATAAAAAGAACTGGTTGGTGCCGCTTTTGCTGCTGCGACTGTGGCCGAGGCCGCTGCTGTAGGTCAGATGCTGGCAGCCCAGCGTGGGGACCATCAGCAGCATAAGTGCCATCCTCAGGGTGCGCTTTGGCCGGCGCGGGGGGAGAGAGGTGAACATGGCGACGACGCTCCGGGTTAAGGTGAGCAAGGATTATCACCTTTTAGTCTCAAAACGTATAGGCCACGGAAGGCTGCACAATCAAGCTGACGCGCCCCGGACGCAGTGCCCAGCCGGCGAGCAGGTCGAGGCCGACGTGCAGGTGGCGCACGGGCGGCTGCAGCAAAAAGCCTACGCCCAGCGCCAAGTAGGTGCCCCAGGTGGCGGCTTCGACGACGGTGTCGTTGCGGCCGATCCCCCCGCGCGGGCTCAGGCGCAGCGACAGGGTGGGGCTCAGCGGATGGAGGTAGCGCAGGCCAAGGGTGGCGGCGGCGAAGCTCAGGCCGCGCAGGCGCGAGGTGCCGCGGCTGCCGACGTTGAGCAGGCTGGCCGCCAGCTCGAGCGACCAACGGGGGTGCAGCTCAAAGCCGAGGCCGAGCTGTACGTCGCCGCCCAGCGCCAGGCTCTCGCTACGTCGGCCCTGGCCGGCGGCGGGGATGCGGGCATTGCGCACGACGCTGGCGAGGCCCACCTGCGTCTGCACGTAAAGGCCGTGGGCGATCGGGTCGACGGGAGAGGGCGTGGCGATGGCGCTGGCGCTCGCCGGCGCAGTCACGTCCGGCGCCGCAGCGGCTGGCGCAGCCTGAGGTGCCGCCTCAGCGGACGGCGCGGCGCCGACGGCGGGCGGCGGCGGCGACGTCAGCAGGGCAGCGAGTAAGGTGGCGGTGAGCATCGCTTAGCTGGCCCTGAAGACGAAGGGATAGTTTACCTGCACCGAGCCGCCGCCAGCGGGGGCCGGAAACCTCCAGGTACGGATGTGGCGCAGCATGCATTGCTCCACCGGGCGGCTCTGCAGCGAGGATTCGCGCACGCGGGCGGTGGTCACGTGGCCGTCGCCGCCAATCTCCCAGCCGACGACGACGCGGCCTGCCAGCTCGGGCTGGCGCTGCAGCGCCTCCTCGTAGCAGGCCTGGATCTGCCGCCGGTTGGCGTCGATGACCTTCTTGATCACCTCCGGCGCCAAGGCCCCCTCGATCTGGGGCACCTCCAACGCCACCACCGCATGGCCCTTCTGGCTGCCCAGACCGACGCCGCCGCCGTAGCCGCGACTGCCGCCGCCGAGGCGTCCGGCGGTGCCGATGCCGGCGATGCCGCGGCTGCTGCCTTCGCCGCCGCCGGTCAAAGGACCGCTGCCGCGTACGCCGAGGCCGGCGATGCCGCCCTTGGCCGAAGCGGCGCCCTCGGTGGCGATGACGTTCTGGGCCGCGCCCGCCAGCGAGCCACCGCCGCCGCCGCCGAGCACCGCGCCGGCGCCCCCCTGGCGGCCGCCGGTGAGCAGGTCGCG
>JBBSTS010000300.1:0-2406 GCA_038235675.1 Myxococcota bacterium
CTTGCCGCCGGACTGCTTCATGATCAAGCCGACCAAGAAGCCGAGGATGTCGGTGCGGCCAGCGCGGTATTTGGCGACGCTCTCGGCGTTGGCCGCCAAGACCGAGCTCACCAGCGGCGCCAGCGCGCTGGCGTCGGAGACCTGCGCCAGGCCCAGGCGCGCCACCGCGGCGCGGGGCGCCTCGCCAGAGTTTAACAGCTCGGCGAAGAGATCCTTGGCCACCTTGCCGGAGATGTCGCCGACGTCGATCAAGGCCACCAGCTCGCCCAGCTGCGGGGCGCGCAGTTTGATCTGATCCAGCGGCCGGCCTTTGATTTCACGCAGCAGCTCGTTGATGATCCAGTTGGCCACCGCCTTGGCGTTGGGGTGGGCGGCGACGGCGGCCTCGAAGTATTGCGCCACCTCGGCGTCCTCGATCAGCACCTTGGCGTCGTAGTCGCTCAGCCCCAGCTGCGCGACGTAGCGGCGCTGCTTGGCCTGCGGCAGCTCCGGCAGCGACGCCAGGCTCTGGGCCAAAAATGCGTCGGTCAGCAACAGATCGGGCAGATCGGGCTCGGGAAAATAACGGTAGTCGTGCGCCTCTTCCTTGCTGCGCATCGCCCGCGTCGTCTTGGCCTGGCTGTCGTAGGTGCGCGTCTGCTGCTCGACCTTGCCGCCCGAGGCCAACACCTGCGTCTGGCGCTCGACCTCGTAATCGATCGCCGCCTGGACGAAGCGGAAGGAGTTGATGTTCTTCAGCTCCACCCGCGTCCCCAGCGTCGTGCTGCCGGCCTCGCGAATGCTGACGTTGGCGTCGCAGCGCAAACTGCCCTCTTCCATGTTGCCGTCACAGACGTCCAAGTAACGCAGCATCTGCCGCAGCGTCTTGAGGTAGGTGGCCGCTGCCGCCGAGCTGCGCAGATCGGGCTCGCTGACGATTTCAATGAGCGCCGTGCCGCCGCGGTTGAAATCGACGTAGGAGCGGGCGCCAGGGACGCCGTCGTCGTGGACGTTTTTGCCGGCGTCTTCCTCCATGTGCACCCGGGTGATGCGCACCCGCTGCGGCTGGCCGTCGACGACGATCTCCAAGGACCCTTTCAGGGCAATGGGATGGATGTCCTGGGTGATCTGATAGCCCTTGGGCAGATCGGGATAGAAGTAGTTTTTGCGCGCCCACTGCGCCCGCGAGGCCATCTCGCACCCCAGCCCCTGCGACGCCCGCACCGCCAGGCGCACCGCCTGGGCGTTGAGCGCCGGCAAACTGCCAGGCATCCCCAAGCAGATCTCACAGGTCTGGGCGTTGGGCGCCGCACCAAAGGCGGTGCTGCAGCCGCAAAACAGCTTGCTGGCGGTGCGCAGCTGCGCGTGCACCTCCAGGCCGATGACCACCTCGACATTCATGCTGCCGCCCTTCGCTGATGCCAGCCGTGTTGTCGCTCGTAGGCGCGCCCCACCTGCAGCAGCCGCGCCTCCGAGAAAGCCGGGCCGATGAGCTGCATGCCGATGGGCAGGCCGCCGGCGCTGAAGCCGCAGGGCAGGCTCAGCGCCGGCAGCCCCGCCAAGTTGGCCGGGATGTTGCAGGCGTCGGCACGGTACATCGCCCACGGATCGGTGAGCTTCACCCCCAGCTTGAAGGCCGGCGTCGGCGCCGCGGGGCTAAGCAGCACGTCCACCTTGCCAAAAGCGGCATCGAAATCTTCACAGACGCGCGTGCGGGCACGCTGTGCCTGGCCGTAAAATGCGGTGGAGTGGCCGCTGGAGAGGACGTAGGTCCCCAACAGGATGCGCCGCTTCACCTCGTCGCCGAAGCCCTCGGAGCGCGTCGCGACGTACATGTCCAACAACGACGCGTCGCCGCGCCGCCGCTGACCAAAGCGCACGCCGTCGAAGCGCGCCAGGTTGCTGGAGGCCTCGGCCGGGGCAAGGATGTAGTAGGTGGCCACCGCCAGGTCGGTGTGCGGCATCGACACCGGCTGCAAGGTCGCGCCCAGCTTGGCGTAGGCCTGCGCCGCCGCCTCCAGCGCCGCGCGCACCTCGGGGTCCACCCCCTCGGCCAACAGCTGGTCGGGGATGCCAATGCGCAGCCCCGCGACGCCCGCCTCGAGCGCGGCGGAGAAATTGGGCAGGCCCTCGATCGACGAAGTCGAGTCCTTGGGGTCGCGGCCGGCGATCGCCTGCAGCATCGCGGCGCAATCGGCGACGTCCTTGGTCATCGGCCCCACCTGGTCCAGCGAGCTGGCGTAGGCCACGGCGCCGTAGCGCGACACGCGGCCGTAGGTGGGCTTAAGCCCGACGATGCCGCAGAAGCTGGCCGGCTGGCGGATCGAGCCGCCGGTGTCGGTGCCGAGGGCGAACGGCGCCTCGAAGGCCGCCACGGCCGCGGCCGAGCCGCCGCCGGAGCCGCCGGGGATCCGGTCGAGGTCCCAC
>JBBSTS010000301.1:0-2387 GCA_038235675.1 Myxococcota bacterium
GCTACCTCAACCTCACCGCCGGCGGGCGGCTGCAGACCTATCCGGGCAGCAACGCCGCGACCAGCGTAGGTCCCTCGCATCAGCGCCTGATGCTGAACCTCGCAGAATACATGGGGGTGGGTCAGTTCACCGGCTTCGGCAATTTCACCGGCCAGGCAGCGACGCCCCTGAGCGAGATCAAAGCAAGCTGAGCCGTGTGGGACGCTAAAATTGGTTTTTGTGGGTGTCCCATTTAACGTCTCAAGATTATGAGTGCCAACATCAATTCCAGCCTGCCGCCCGTTACGACGCCGATAAAAAAAAATGACACCGACGCCACCGACGCCGCCAAGCAGGCCGATGAGGCGCAGCGTCGCCAACAGGCTCAGCGCTCGGGGGGAGCAGCGACGCGCGCGTCGAGCGCCGCCAGCAAGCACAGCAGCAACGAAGGCGAGGGTACGCACAGACCGAGCGGCTACGATGGCGTACAGGACACCGGCAGCAATGCGCGTCGATCAGGCGACGGCGACACGCACCTTTTGGCTTCGCATGCGGACGCAGCTTCCAGCAAAAATGGCGACACCAAGGCGCCCGACCAAAAAACAGTTTCGCAGCTGTTCGATAAGTATTGCGCCGCCCACAAACTTCCCGCCGACGCGCCAACCTTCCGCCAGTTTACCAAGGGCGCCAATGGCGATGGCCAGCAGGCCTTCGCGGACGAATTCTCGGCACGTTTTGCGGCTGACGCTGGCGACGACAAAAAAGGCGCCGATCCTTCCCAGAAGAAAATCAGCAAAGAATTCGAAGCCTACTGCAAGCAAAAGAGTGTGCCCGCCGACGCGGATCATTTTCGCGAATTTTCTCAGGGCCAAGCCGACAAGGGTCCGGTCTACAAGGAATTTGCGGCACGCTTTGCAGGCGACAACATGGACGACGAAAAAAAAGACGCCGATCCGTCCCAGAAAAAAATCAGCAAAGAATTCGAAGCCTACTGCAGTCAAAAAAGCGTTCCCGCCGACGCGGACCATTTTCGCGAATTTGCCAAGGACCAAACCGACAAGGGTCCGGTTTACAAGGAATTTGCGTCACGCTTTCCCGGCGACAACATGGACGCGGTCGAAGACAAGAACAATCCCAGCCAAAAAACCGTCGCAAAGCAGTTTGATGATTACTGCAAACAAAAGGGCAAGCCCGCCGACGCGGGATCTTTTCGATCCTTTGCCAAGACGAACGATGGCCTAGACAAATCGGGCTACAACGCCGAGTTTGCCGCACGATTTCCCGGGCAAAACTTTGACACCTCAAAGCCCCAGGACAAGGGCAAGGTGGTCATCGGCGCCGACGGAAAAAAAGAAATTGTTCATTCGCCAGGGTACTACCAGCATCAGGCCGAGCTGCAGGCGAGACGGGCGCTGCAGCAGCAGCAGCAGCAAAACAATGGTGGTAATGCTGTGCGGTCCCTGATCCCCGATGCCAGTCAGCGGGTGGTTGCGGGCGGTGGCGACCTCAAATCACAGCACAAGCTCATCGACCAAAAATACGACAAGAGCCACGAAGACACAGAGGGCGGCGTCGGCAACAGCGGCAGGGGCCGCGGCAAAAGAGCGAGCAGTGCGCCGCGCGCCGAAGGGGGAGGGGCGAGCGAGCGTACCGGGGGAGCTGGCACCGAGGGCGCCGACTCCCGCGGCGGCAGTCAGGATGGCGACGGCCAGCAAGGCGGCGCAGAGACAGGCTCGACGCCGAGCGAGCAGACGCATGCAGACGGCGCCCCGCGCGAAGGGATGCCGGCCTCCGCGTCGCCCACGGCCCCACAGCGTGGCACGCAGCAGGGTACTTCGACCTTGCCGGACGGCACCAAGGCGCCGCCGAACGCGCCCGCGCAGGGTGCCTCGGGGGCGGCGCAGGACGGCGGCAATGCCCAACGCACGGGCCTAAGTCTCGCCGGATCCCCCAGTGCGGCAACGCAGGGCTCCGGGGCGTCGCAGACCAAGGGACCCTCACACAAGGCAGGCGACAGCAGGACGGCAGGCAGCAAATCGGCAGCGCCCCTCAGCAGCTGGGGCAGCTCTGACGGCGGCAAAAAATCCGCCTCCGGCTCATTTGCGCCGCTCAATCCCGGCGATCTGGTCCACACGCAGTCGTTTGGTGGCAGCAGTCCTCCAGCGCAAGGCGGCTCCGGCAGGTCGTCGTCTGCAGCGGCGACAGGGACCGCAGGCTCACTGCCACATCAGGGCGGAGGCTCAGACGTCGCCTCAGAGACCGTCGGCGGTCGCCAAAGCGATGGCGCTTCTTCCCCGGCCCCGACGCGTGGCGACGCAGGTGCTGCCGCGCCGAGGGGTGGCACAGTGCCCAGTGGCAGCGGCGACGGCGGCCAGACACGCAGCAGCGCCGGGTCGTCGTCGCAGCCC
>JBBSTS010000302.1:0-2380 GCA_038235675.1 Myxococcota bacterium
CCATCGACGTGGCGGCGACCCGCGCAGCGGTGAAAGAAAGTTTTGCGGCACTGCCTGCCGGCACGGCGGCAGAGGATGGTCCGGCGGTACGTGCGGCGGCCGCCTGCCACGGCTGCCGCCGCGACTATGACGCGGCGCAAGTTGCCCTGCAGCTTTCCTACCCGGCCCCTTGCGACAAGGACCCCGACTTCTTGGCGGCGCGCCTGTTGGCCAACGTGCTGGACGACGGCCTGATCAGCCGTTTGCCACGCGCCCTGTGCGACCGTCGCGGCCTGGTCTACGACCTCAGCTCGGGGCTCGACTGCTATGCCGACGCCGGCCTGTACGACATCGAGATGCAGCTTGCGCCCCACCACGTGCCGCAGGCCCTGCAGGTGGTGCGCGAGTGCCTGGCGCGCCTGGTGCGCGACGGCATCGCGCCGGCGGAGCTGCAGGCAAGCCAACGGCGCTGGCTGCAGCAGCTTAACTTCCGCCAGGACGATCCCGCGGCGCTGGTCCAGGAGGCGGTCGGCCGGGCCCTTTTTGCCGAGCCGCAGCACTGGCCGGCACGCCAGCGGCCGCTGGTCGAGGAGGCCCATGCCGTCGCCGCGCTACGGGTTGACGACCTGCAGCGCGTCGCCCGGCGCATGTTTGCGGCGGGGCCGCCGCATCTCTGCGCCTTGGGGCCCCTGGCCGCCGCCGGCTTGGCGGCGCCATTGCCGCGCGCCTTTAGCGCTGCTTCGTAGTAGGGGGCGCGTCGGCGCGCTCGCGCAACAGAATGTAGATGGGTGAGGCCACCGCGATCGACGAGTAGGCGCCCACCACCACCCCAAGCAGCATGGCAATCGAGAAGCCGCGAATGGCCGGGCCGCCGAGCAGCAAGAGCGAGGCGACCACCAAAAAGACGGTGCCCGAAGTCAGCAGGGTGCGCGACAGCGTCTCGTTGATCGCCGTGTTGACCAAGCTGCGCAGCGGTTGTCCGCGCAGGCGGACCAGGTCCTCGCGGATGCGGTCGTAGACCACGATGGTGTCGTTGAGCGAGTAGCCGATGAGGGTCAAAATGGCCGCCACCACCGTCAAGTTGAACTCGATGTCGAAAAAGCTGAAGACGCCCAACACCAGGACGATGTCGTGCAGGGTCGCCAAAATGGCGCCGGGTGAGAAAAATAAGTCGAAGCGCCAGGCAACGTACAGAAGGATAAAAAATAGGGCGTAGACCACCGCCATGATGCCGTCGTTGCGCAACTGTGCGCCCACCTGGGGGCCGACGAAGTCCGTGCGCACGATGAGCTTCTCGCTGCGCGCAGCCTCACCCTCGAGGTGCAGGCCGTCGCGCAGCAGGGTCGCCATCTGCGCCGCGAAGTCCTGGGTTTTCGGCGACAGCTTCGCGTCCTGCGCCGCATCCTGTTTGCCGCGCACCATGATCAGCATGTCGTTGTCGCCCTCGGCGCCAAAGCGCTGCACCCTGGCGTCGCCTAAGTGCGCCGGGGCCAGCAGCTCGCGCACCTGCGTCTCGCTGACCGGGCGCGGGAAGTGCACCTGCAGCTCGTAGCCGCCGGCGAAATCGGTGCCGAAGTTGAAGCCGCGCACCCCGATGCAGAGCAGGGCCAACGCCGAAGATAGGACACAAAAGATGAGGATCCCCCGCATCCTGCCGATAAAGTCTATCTTCAGGTCCCAGGCGGCGGGCAGCCGCTGCGCCTTGGGCATCGGGGTGGGGTGGGCAACGGTGGACATGCGCGGGGCCCCTTTTTGGGTCAGATGCTCAGGGCACTGAGCGGGCGGTTGTGGTGAAGCGCGTCGTAGATCAGCCGAGTCACGACGATGGCGGTGTACAGCGAGCAGCACAGGCCGATGATGAGGGTGACGGCGAAGCCGCGCACCGGTCCCGAGCCATACTGCATCAGCACCACCCCGGCGATCACCGTGGTGACGTTGGAGTCGAAGATGGTGTTGAAGGCCTTGGCGTAGCCCGCCTCGATTGCGGCGCGCGGCAGCTTACCGGCGCGCAGCTCTTCGCGGATGCGCTCGAAGATCAGCACGTTGGCGTCCACCGCCATGCCGATGGTGAGCACGATGCCGGCCATGCCCGGCAGGGTCAACGTTGCCTCCAACGCCGCCAGCAGCGCGAGCATGAACAGGACGTTGAGGGCCAGGGCCAAATTGGCCATCATCCCACTGAGGCGGTAGTAAAGTGCCATAAACAGCACCACCAAGCCGGTGCCCAGCGCCATCGCGAAGGTGCCGCGCGCGACGGTGTCCTGGCCCAGCGTTTTGCCGACCTGGCGCTTCTCCTGTACCACCACTGGCGCCGGCAGGGCACCGGCCTTGAGCACCAGGGCCAGGTCACTGGCCTCCTGAAATTTTTTCTGCGCATCGCCGCCGCGGCCCAAGGTGATGC
>JBBSTS010000303.1:0-2362 GCA_038235675.1 Myxococcota bacterium
ACCCTCTTTTTGTCCTCTGCCCTGGCCTATGCCGAGGTGGTCGGCGCCGAAGAAATTCACCTCGGCGTCAACGTGGTCGACTATTCCGGCTACCCCGACTGCCGCCCCGCCTACCTCGAGGCCTTCGAAAAGATGGCCAACCTCGCCACCGCCGCCGCCGACGGCGGCCGTCCTCTGCGCCTGGTGGCGCCGCTGCTGCAGCTGAGCAAGGCGCAGATCGTCACCCTGGGCACCGCCCTGCAGGTACCCTACGCCTGGACGCACTCCTGCTACGACCCGCAGGCAGGCTTAGCCTGCGGCGCCTGTGACGCCTGCATCCTGCGCCGCCGTGGTTTTGTTGGCGCCGGCGTGGTTGACCCCACCCACTATGTGGCGCAGCCTAATTCCCTATGAACAGCATCTCTGGCCGCAAATTGATCCTCGTGCTCGCCCTGGTTCTGGGCGCCGCCACCTTTGGACTGTGGCTCTGGGCCGCACGCACGCCCGTGCCCCACGACCTGCAACAGCGCCAGCCCGGCAAAGCCATCCCCGGCCTGCTTAATTAGGCCTAAAATCCGTCAGGCCGCGAGGCTGGCCTCGGAGTAGGCGGCGATCACCGCGTCCACCGGCCCCCGTTGACGCACCCGTCCGTGCTCCATCCAAATCGCCCTGTCGCAGAAGGAGGCCACCGTCTCGAGCGAGTGGCTGACCACCACGATGGCGCGGTTTTGGCGCTTGAAGCTGTCCAGGGCGACTTGACACTTGCGGGTGAAGGCGGCGTCGCCGACCGAGAGGATCTCGTCGATGAGCAGGATGTCCGGGTCGACGTGCATGGCGACGGCGAAGCCCAATCGGGCGTACATGCCGCTGGAGTAGGTGCGCACCGGGTCGTCGATGGCCTCGCCGATGCCGGCGAAGGCGACGATGGCGGGCATGCGCTCGCTGACCTGTTGGCGGCTGAGGCCCATGATCACGGCGTTGATCAGGATGTTCTCGCGGCCGGTGAGCTCGGGGTGAAAGCCGGCGCCCAGCTCGATCAGGGCGGCGACGTGGCCATTGACCACCAGGCGCCCGGCGTCCGGCTGCAGGATGCGGCTGATGAGCTTGAGCAAGGTGCTCTTGCCGGCACCGTTGGCGCCGATGATGCCGACCGTGCTGCCGCGCTCGATGCGCAGCGAAACGTTTTGAAGCGCCCATTTTTGCGCCGCCGGCGGCGCCGCAGCGCGGCGGCGCCAGATGTCGCGGGTAAAAAAGCTTTTGAGGGTGGTGCTCAGCACCCGCTGCGCCTGGCCGCGGTAGGCCTTGGAGACGTCGGTCAGCTCGATGGCAGCCACGCTACACCAGCTCCGCGTACATGTCGCGGCGGCGCGCGAAGACCCAGGTGCCGACCGCGAGACAGAAAAAGCTGGCGACGGCGCAGGCGGCGAGGTGGCGGCCGGGGGGAAAGCGGTGCTCGAAAAAGATACAGCGGTAGCCCTCGATGAGCAGGCTCAGGGGGTTGAGCCAGACCAGCAGCCGCAGGCGCTCGGGGACCATGTTGCTGGCGTAGAAGATGGGGGTCAAATAAAACCAGATCAGCAGCAGGTTGGGCACCACGTGCATCAGGTCGCGAAACTGTACCGCCATCGACGCCAAAAACAGGGCGACGCCATAGGTGAAGGCGAACTGCAGCAGCAGCAGCACCGGCAACAGCAGGGTGTGGGCCGTAAAATGTAGGTGGGAGGCGATCATGATCCCCACGAGCACCGGCAGGCTGAACAAAAAATGAATGATGTTGCTGGAGACGGCGACGAAGGGAAAGACCTCCGTCGGCAGGTACACCTTGCGGATGATGCCGCCGTTGTTGATCAGCGACCCCATGCCCTCGGCAACGCCGCCGGAGAAGCTCAGCCAGGGAAGCAGGCCGCAGAGGACGAAGGCGGGGTAGTGCTCGATGTCGATGCGGATGTAGACGCGAAAGACCAGGACATAGATCGACAGGGTGAGAAGTGGATTGGCGAAAGACCACAAAAACCCCAGCCAGGTGCCGCGGTAGCGTGCTTTGAGCTCTCGGCCCACCAAGATTTCCGCCAGCGTCCGGTGGCGGAAAAGGGCCGAGAGTGCCCTACGCATGCGCCACCTGCGCGCCGACGCTCGGGGGCCGGCGTTTGCCGTACATCCGCTCGTAGTAGTGGCGGTAGTTGCCCGCCTTGATGTTCTCCCACCAGGCGCGGTTGTCGGCGTACCAGCGCACGAGCCCCTCGAGGCGTTGCTCGATGGGCGCGCCGGGGATGAAGTCGAGGGCGTCTTTGGCGAGGCTTGCGTCGATGGCGTAGCGGCGATCGTGGGCCAGGCGATCGCTGACCGGCTGCAACAGGCCGCGGTCGGCGCCGACCAAGTCGAC
>JBBSTS010000304.1:0-2348 GCA_038235675.1 Myxococcota bacterium
CGGGCGCCGCGCACGGCGCCGGCGCGGGCAAATGCTTTTTGCATGTCAACCTGTAGCTTGGCCTCCGACGGCTCCGAAGAGGCGAGGGTGTAGGGGTCGTGGTCGTTGGGGCGGCTGAGCTTGACCCACTTTTTGCCGTTGCGTACCACCATCGTACGCACCTGCTGGGGCACGAAGGCCGCCATCAGGGTAAGGTCCTGCAGGTCGCTCAGTGGCCGGCGCAGCGACGCGGCGGTGCCCTCGTCGATGAGGTAGATCTCACTGCGCCCGACCACCTGGGCGTAGACGGCGTGGCCGTCTTTGGCGTGGCCCAGGCGCAACTCCAGGGTGCTGGGGGCGTCCGCCTGAGGCGCCTCGCCGGCGGCGAAGCTGAGCAGCAGGCGGTCGGCCTGCGACGCGGCCAGGCCAGTGACTTGCGCGCCAGGGTCGACGTCGAGGATCTCTTGGATGCGTAGGCTGCTCAGGCTCATCACCAGCATGCGCCCAGCGCCGCCGTCGAAGCGCTTGGGCACCTGCGATGGACTCAGGCCGTTGGCGTCGAGGCTCCAGCCGCCGTCGTCCTGGCGCTGCAGACGGTAAGCTGGCTGATTGCGCAGCGCCACCTGCAGGGTGCGCGCCTGCTCCGGATCGCGCTTGACGACCTCTTTGTCCAGCCACTCGTTCTCGGCGTGAGCGAAGGAGCCGTTAAAGATGTTGATGACTTTGTAGACGGCGTTGCCGACGCGCACGGCCGAGCCGCCGCTGACCATCCGGCCCATGATGAAGTCGGCGGCCAAGGTCGTGCCGGCAAAGATCTGCACGTGCGAGCCTTTTTCGTCGTCGACCTCGAAGTCGGCGAAGCGCTGCGGGTCCTCGGTCATCAAGTCGCCGGAGACGATGCTGCGGGCCGCCTCCAGGGCGGTGTTGAGCAGGCCGGGGTCGACGTTGCGGCCGCTAGGCAGGTGCCAGGCCCCCTCGCCATCCTTGCTTAGGGTGATCTCGCCGCGGCCGGCGACGACCACTTTGTCGACCGCCTCCATCTCCAAATTGGCCAGGTTGACCCGCGACATGCCGCGCTCCGGCGCGCGGGTACGGGAAAAAAGTGCCCAGCCAAAGAGGGCAACGAAAAGGGCCAGCGTCACAGCGGTGCGTTTGGACATGGAGACGACCTTTTAGATGAAGAACGGTTGGCGACGGCGGGCCTCGCGGCGGCGCCACCGCAAAAGCCCGAAGCCGATGAAGCAGAGGGGCAGGCCGACGACGTTGGCCAATTTCAAGGCGCTGCGCACGCCGTCGCTCAGCTCCCGCAGCGGCGCCGCCGCCAACCCCCGCGAGCGCACCGCCAACAGCGCGTCGTCGCGCAGCAGCCAGTCGGTCAGGTTGAGCAGCAACGCCTCGTTGGCCTTGCCAAAGAAGGGGTCGCGCACGAAGGCGTCGCCGCCGGCGACAAACACCCGCGCCTCGGCCGCAGCCGTCGCCGTGGGCAAAGCCGCGTTGGCATTGGCGGCATAGAAAGGCTTCAGCGCGCCCTTGATCGCGCCGACCAGGCCGTAAGCGCGCAGGTCGGCCATGTCGGTCGGGCCACTCCAGTGCTGGGTGGGATCGAGGTTGAAGGGTGCCGGCTGGGTCCAGGCCTTGGGCGACGACGACACCAGGATCTCGCCCTGCGCCCGGGTCGGGTCGTCCTGGCTGAGGCTGACCGGCGCCATGAAAGGAAAGGGCACCCCGCCCAAGCCGCGCACCAAGTCGTGGTCGCCGAGGCTCTTGGGGAGCGGCATGAAAGGATAGCGCATCGGCTGGTTGACGCGCATGTAGCCCTGTTGCTGCGCCACTTGAATGGTGGCGCAGTCGACGTCGAGCACCAGGCCGTCGCCGACCTTCAACCCGTACGATGCGAGCATCGGCCGCAGATCGCCGGCGGTGTCGGCGTGCTCCAGAGTGCTGAGGTTGGGCGCGATGGGGCTAAGGAAAAAGCCCGCGGCGTGGCCGCTGCTGATGTAGGCGTCCAGGCGCTCTTTTTCCTGCATGCTCAGCTCGGTCTTCGGGCCAATTGCCAGTACCGCGTCGATCCCTGCGGGAATGGGCTCTGCGCCCAGGTTGAGCTCCACCACCTCGTAAAGCTCGCTCAGGGCGTTGTGGGCGCGGCTAAGCTCGCCGTCGACGCTGGGCTCCTCGTGGCCGCTGATAAGGCCCACCTTGGTGCTGCGCTCGCGCACCACCTTGCGCACCAGCGTGGTCAGGTCGTATTCGAGGCCAGCGGTATCCTGCACCACCGGGATGCTTTGGTGGCGGTCGGCAAATTTGACTGCGATGCCCATGTAGGCGCGCTTGACCTCCAGTTTATCTTCCTGATTGACCCGCACCTGCAC
>JBBSTS010000305.1:0-2343 GCA_038235675.1 Myxococcota bacterium
ACAACCCACCCCACTCCCCCCCAAAAAAACTATCAAACGCCCCCCTCCCCTACCCCCAAAAATCGCACCACGGATGGCGCCGGGCGCCCACTCTAGTACTGACAGAACGACTGCAACTTAGATGTCACCAACTCAAAAGTAGGACGAGCCCGCAGCGTCAAAGTCCCCTGTGGCAGCCCCCCATTTGCATAGTTCGCCTGCACGTAGAAGCTCAGCGGCCGCCGATCCTTGCCAGAAAAAAACTCTTTAAGCTCAACGTCCTGCACGTCCAGTCCGACAAGTGAAAGTCCCGGCGCAAACCCCTCGCCATGCGCCAACAGCGGCCCACCAGGGTCGCCGGCAAACACATCGACGCTGCTCAAAAACGTCACGTCCTGGCGGCTAGGCGGATCCGCGACCTCCAGGGTCAGCTGCGCCAGCTTCACCGAGGTGAGCTCGGAGGCGGCGATCCCCTGCATTGTCAGCTGCGGGTTTTTCTCCAGGTCGATGTTCTGCAGATCGGGGAAGATGAGCGGGTTGGGTTGGTCCGCGACAGAGAGCACCGCGGTGCCCTGCTCCTGCGCGTCGAAACGATGGCCGCCGCGGCAGGTCACCGACAGGGCGAAGGCTGCAGCCCAGGCCAGCTTGAATCGCAGAGCTTTGCGTACAGACGGCGTCCTGTCTTCTTTTGAGCCCATCGCCAAAGTGTAGCCGCAAGCTGCCCTCGGCAGCTAGAGCGCCCGCCTTTAAAAATGCGGCGCCCACAGGCGCTCGGCGATCAGGTGCATGGCCCCCCCCGCCACCAGCGGATCGCGCTGGATCCGCCCACTGACCCCCAAAAGGGCCGCCGTTTTAGCCAAAACCTCGTAGCGGGCGAACACCTGGGTGAATAAAACGACGTTCACCAGCCCACTTTCGTCTTCGAGGGTAAAAAAAGCGACGCCGCGGGCCGTCTGGGGACGCTGTCGACAGATCACCACTCCGACGTAATCCACCGCCCGGCGCTCACCCAGCTGCTGCAGCTGGGCGGCCGTGCACCGCTGCGTCGGCGGCAGGCGCGCCCGGCAGGTCTGCAGCAGGTGGCCATGGACGCTAAGGCCGGAAGCGCGATGGTCCCACAGGATGGTCTGCTGCGGCCCCAGAGGGGCAAAACCGGGACTGTCGGCGGCGGCCGGCAGCGGCAGGGCGTCGCCGGCGGCGGCACGCTGGGCCTGCACCGCCCAGATGGCTTCACGCCGCGCCAGGCCGAGGCTCTGCAGGGCGCCGGCGCGGGCCAGCGCCAGCAGGCAGGCGTACGACAGCTGGGCACGCGCCTGCAGCTGCGCCAGGGAGGTAAAGGGCGGCGGCGCCTGACGCCGCAGCGTTTGCCAAAGGAGGCGCTCACGGGTGCCCAGGCCGGCGACGTAGCACAGCCCCAAGCGCACCGCGTGGCGGCCTTTTTCGCCCTCCAGGCGGCATTCCCAGTCGCTGGCGTTGACGTCCACCGGCAGGGCCTCGACGCCGTCGCGCTGTAGGCTGCCGATGAGGGTGGCGGGGCCATAAAAGCCCATCGGCTGGGCGTTGAGCAGGCCGCAGTAGAAGGCGGCCGGATGGTGGCATTTGAGGTAGGCGGTCATGTAGGCGATGAGGGCGAAGGAGGCGGCGTGGCTCTCGGGAAAACCGTACTCGCCGAAGCCACGCAGCTGGGCGAAGAAGCGCTCGGCGAAGGCGCGAGAGATGCCGCGCGCCACCATGCGCTCGACGATGCGGTCGTGGTGGGCCTCGATGCGGCTGCCGGAGTGCCAGGCGGCCATGTCGCGCCGCAGCTGGTCGGCCTCGCCGGGGGTATAGCCGGCCGTCTCCATGGCAATCTTCATCACCTGCTCTTGGAAAATGGGCACGCCGTAGGTTTTGCCTAAGATCTGCTGCAGGCTGGGGTGGGGGTAGTCGGCCTGCTCCAGGCCCAGGCGGCGGCGCAGGTAGGGGTGCACCATGTCGCCCTGAATGGGCCCGGGGCGAACGATGGCGATCTGCACCACCAGGTCGTAGAAAATGCGCGGCCGCAGGCGCGGCAGCATCGCCATCTGGGCGCGGCTTTCGACCTGAAAGACGCCGACGGTCTCGGCGCGGCCCAGCATGGCGTAGGTGGCCAAATCGCCCTGCGGCAGGTTGGCGAGGCTAAGCGTCGAGCCCTCGTGCTGGGCCAAGAGGGCCAAGCTGCGGCGAATGTGGCTGAGCGCGCCGAGGCCCAGCAGGTCCACCTTAAACAGCCCCATGTCCTCGACGTCCTGCTTGTCCCACTGGATCACCGTGCGCCCCGGCATGGTCGCCGGCTCGATGGGCACCAGCGAGGTGATCGGCTGGTCGCCCAACAAAAAGCCGCCC
>JBBSTS010000306.1:0-2334 GCA_038235675.1 Myxococcota bacterium
CAAGGCCAGCAAATCGGCGCGCCAGTCGCGCCGGCCCGGCAAAAAGTCGGCGGCAGGCAAGCCGTCTTCGTAGCCGGTCAAAAAGGCCTGCTGCGCCGCGCGACAGAAGGCGGCACTGGCCACGGCACCAGCCTTGGCCTCTGTGGCCGAAAGCAGGCGGCAGGCGCTGTAGGCGGCATAGTCCAAAGATCGCAGCATGCCGGCCAAATCGCGCAGTGGCGAATGCAGCCGCCGGCGCTCGGCGAGGGGCCGCAACGGCTCACCCTCGAAGTCCAGCAGGACGAATTGCCGCGGCGCCCGCAGCAGCACCTGACCGAGGTGGTAATCGCCGTGATGGCGGATGCAGCGCCCCCACGGCGCCCCCTGTCCCGGCGGCGTGCTGGTGTCGCCGAGGGTCGGCAAAAGGGCCTGCAAAAGAGCATGGATCCCCACCCGCTCGGCGACCCCAAGCAGGCGGTCGGCGGCGGCGGCGGCAGCGCCCGTAAGGTTCGGTCGGGCCGCCTGCAGCGCGTTGCAGGCCGTCTGAGCCTGCTGCGATGCGGCCGCCTTCCAGGCGGAAAGGTCCGCCTTGGTGATGGCGCGCGGCAAAAAGTCGATGGGGCCGGCCTCGTCGACGTCGGCAAGGGCATCGTGCACCGCGCGGCTGGCCTGGCCGAGGCTGCGGGCCTCGTCCAGCCACGGCAGCGCCTGTAGGTCGTGGCCAGCGCCGAGCCAGCGGTCCAGCGCCGCCAGCACGGCAGTCCAGCCGTCGACGGCGGCGGGAATGAGCTGTTGGACCATCGCGGCGTCACAGGCCAGCGCCTGCACCCGGCGCTCGCCTGGCACCTTGAGCAGCTGCAGGCGCAGGCGTGCATGCAGCCGCGGAACCTGCGTGAGCCCTTTGCGAACGGTGAGGTAGTGGCCTATTTCGACGTCGGGATTTTCTCCCGCCTGCAGGCGGCGAAAGAGCTTCACCACCAGGCCTTCTTTGAACATGAAAGAGGAGTTGGACTGCTCGCCGCGCACCAGCATGCTGCGCGCCTCGTCGTCACCGCTGGTGGCGGCGGGCGGGCGCAAAAAGCACTGGGGTGCCCATACGCCGGCGGCGCAGATCTGCGGCTTGCCGCGCATGATGTGGTCGAGCAGGCGACTGCGGGCACCGGCGTGGTAAACCGCGTCGCACAAGACGCGCCCGCGCTCGGCGGTGCAGATCACCGCGGCGGGCTCGACTTCGCCGCGGCGACACAAGCAGACGGGAAAATTGTAGAGGTCGCTGGCACCTTTGGCGTAGTCCAGCCGCGCCACCGCCCAGCTGACGCCGCCGCCGCAAGGAGATACGGCCATAAGGGCGCCGCCGATGGGCGAAACCTGGCGCTTTTTGTACCACCGCTGGCGCACGACATAGGCCACGACCGCGTGGGCTTCAGAAGCTAAAGACTGTGCGCTCGGGGTTTCCCGGACGGTCTGCACAGCGTAAAAATTATCGTCCATCGCAGACGAAATTAACATCCATGCTCAGACGCCAAACTTTTCGGCGTGTGGGTTTAGATTTTGGTCGTCGTCGCTGCGCCGCCGTTGCCATGACGGACTTGGATTTTGAGCGGGCTCTTCTTCTTCATCAAGAACTGCGCCAGCGTGCGCAGCTGCTCGTCGATGTACTCGGAGCTGCTGCCGGAGAAATGCTTTGGTTTGGAAGACTTCTCATCGCTCTGGCTGCCGCCAATTTCGATGAAGCGAGGCGTGCCGGCATCGCTGAGCGGCAGGCGCAGGCGCGCAAAGGCCGTCTGGTGCGAGCTGAGCCCGCCGCCAAAGGTCACCTGCTCGAAGTCGCCGCAGCGCAGGCGTGCCAAATCGATGAGGTTGACCAGGGCGTCCTTGATCAGGCTGACTTCTTCTTCGCCGGGAAAAGGCGTGAGGGTGACGATGTAGGGGCCGCAGGCTTTGCCGTTCTTGTCGTTGTACTTAAACTCGAGCTCGTTGGTGCCGGCCTTGAGGCTATACTCGACGGTGGCGGCGTCGTGCTCGATTGAAGGCTTCGGCTGTGGGGGCTGATGCGTATGGAGGCTGTCGGCGAGCCCATGCTTGGGCAGGGCTCCGTGCGCCTGCGGCTGCAGGGCGGTGCCGGGAAGGTTCAGTAGGTGGCTGCTCGCCGCGCGCGAAGGTGGACTGTTTGGAGCTGAGTAAGGGACGGAGACGAAAGTATCGAGGCAAGAGGCGAGGCCGTTGGGCGGGCGGCGCAGCGCCGGACCCGGTCGATCGAGCAGGTGGACGCCTTTGCGCCGCGAATCGCGCACCGCGGTCGAGGCCGTGGTGCCTTGGGGGATTTTAGGGGCGGAGAAGTTAGCAACCATAGTG
>JBBSTS010000307.1:0-2329 GCA_038235675.1 Myxococcota bacterium
CGGTGGCGGCGGCGCCGGAGACGGTACGCAGGGCGGCCCCCTCGACCATGCCGAGCGGGCCCGCAGTGGGCCGCGCCGCCATCACCGCGGTGTTTTGGACGTCATCGCTTAAAAAACCCAAGAAGGAGGTTTGACCATGCGCACAGAAACGCTCAGCTCTCACACCGTGGCGCCGCCGCCGGCGGTGGCCAGCGCCGCGGGCATGACCCAGGCGGCGCAGGACGCCCAGGACTCGGGCAAAGACGACTTCATGCGCATCTTTTTGGCGCAGCTCAAAAATCAGGATCCGATGGAGCCGCTCGACAACAAAGAGATGGTGGCGCAGCTGGCGCAGCTCAATGGGCTGGAGCAGGCGATCGAGACCAATCGCCAGTTGGCCTCGCTGCAATCGATGACCGCCAGCCAGGGCGGCACCCAGCTCTCGCACCTCATCGGCAAGCAGATCGACGCCGACGGCGCCAACATCGGCTGGGAGGCCGAGTCCGGCGCACCGGCGCAGTTTGGCTACACGCTGCATTCGCCGGCGGAAGAGGTCGTGGTCACCATCCGCGACGCGCAGGGGACGACGGTGCAGACGCTGCGCCAGCCGGCGCCGGCGGTGGGCGAGCCGCAGCAACTGAGCTGGGACGGCCGCAGCCACGGCGGCAGCGCCATGCGCAGCGGCGAGTACAGCGTCAGCATGGCCGCCAAGCGCGGCACCCAACGCGACAGCATGGAGCCGCATCTGGTGGGCACCGCCACCGGCGTCAGCTTCGATGCGCAGGGGGGCAGCGTCATGGTTGGCGGCGCCCGCGTGCGGCCGCAGAACATTCGTCAAGTTAACCTTTCGTAAATTATTAACCCGCAGCACAGGAGAGCACCATGTCTTTGATCAGCTCGATGTACACCGCCGCCAATGGCCTGCAGTCCCACAGCGATGCCATGGGCATCGTCAGCGACAACATTTCCAACGTCAACACCGTCGGCTTCAAGGAGAGCACCGGCCGCTTCACCGACATCATGGCCAAGGCTGCCGGCGGCGTCGCCGGCAACGCGACCCTGGGACAGGGCTCACAGCTCTCGGAGTCGGAGAAATCGTTTGCGCAAGGGGCGTTGTTGAGCACCGGCTCCTCCACCGATATGTCGATCATGGGCGATGGTTTTTTCACCGTCACCGGCGCCACCTCCAATGGCTCGGGAACCTTTTTTACCCGCGCCGGCCAGTTCATTCTCAACGACACTGGCAAGCTGGTGAACCTCGACGGTCTGGCGGTGCAGGGCTACACGGCCGACGCGCAGGGTGAGATTGGCAGCACGCTGGGCGACATCCGCGTGCAGGTCAACAACCTTCTGCCGCCGCTGCCCACCGCCAAGCTGGGCGTCATCGCCAACCTCAACCCGACGCCGCAGGCGAAGCCCGCCTGGGATCCGACCATGCCGGCCGCAACCTCCAATTTCTCCCACACCATCAACGCCTACGACTCGTTGGGCGCCGACCATGAAGTTCAAATTTTCTACCGCAACGCGGGTCCCGGCGCCTATGAGTGGCACGCCATGGTCGACGGCGCCGATTTGACCAGCGGCACGACTTCGCAGTGCGCCAGTGGGACGATGGCCTTCGACACCACCGGCAAGCTCACCAACGTCACGACGACCTCGTCCAGCTTCGACTTCGTCGACGCCACCCCGGGCCAGAACATCGCCTTCGATTTCGGTGATCCCATCGCCGGAGGTGGCACCGGCAACCTCGGTGTGACCCTGTATCAGTCGCCGATCATGACCTCCTCGGGCCAACCGCTCGACGGCTCGGTCACCGGCGTCAGCAGCGACGGCTACGCCGCTGGCTCGTTTCAAGGGATCCAGGTCGACGCCGACGGCACGATCATCGGCGCCTACTCCAACGACAAAAAGTTGGTGTTGGGGCAGCTGGCGGTGGCGAAGTTTCCATCGATCCAGGGCGTCGAGCGCGTCGGCCAGACTCTTTTCCAGTCCACGCTCGCCTCGGGGCAGCCGGCCATTGGCTCGGCGCTCAGCGGTGGCCGCGGCAGCATCATCGCCGGCTCGTTGGAGCAGTCGAACGTCAACCTCTCCAACGACTTCATTCAGATGATGGCCTACCAACGCGGCTTCCAGGCCAACAGTCGGACGGTGCATACCTCCGACAACATGTTGCAGGAGCTGGTGAACTTGGGCCGCTAAGCATGTCTTTTTTGCACTTTGTCATCTTGGGATTGGCGGGCGGCGGCGCACCGACGCCTGCCGATCCCGGGCCGCCGCCGACCGCCGCCGTGCCCGCGCAAAGCAGGGCGGCGTCGGCGCCCCCCGCACCTGTTCCGGTCGCCATGCCGCC
>JBBSTS010000308.1:0-2324 GCA_038235675.1 Myxococcota bacterium
TGCACCGGCAGAGGCGCCGCGGCGCCCGGCAGCTGGCACTGCAGCTGCGCGTCGCTGCAGTCGGCGCTGCCATCGACACAGCGGCAAGAAAGCTCGCTGATCGCGGCGCAGCGCTTGAGCGGCTGCAGGCAGTTGGGGTCGCCCTGGCAGTCGGCGTAGCAGCCCACCGTGGCGCAGACGACGTCGCCGCCCTCGCAGTCGCCGCGGCTCTGGCAGGGACGGCGGGCGCAGAAGCTTTGGCCACTGTAAGGGCCGGCGTCCTGCACCACCCGGCACCAAAACCCGGCTGGGCAGTCGTCGCCGACGCAGCGGTTGCCGGCGCATTGCTGGCCGCGGCCGCAGTCGCCGTCTTTGCTGCAGCGGGATCCTTTGCCGAGATCGAGGCTGCAGGAGCGGCTGCAGTAGGGCTGCAGCCCCGCGGCGGTGAGACACTGCAGGCTTAGACAGGCGATGTCGCGGGTGACCAGGGCCTGGGTCAGCAGCGTCGGGCCGCCGGCGAGGACGGCGCTGGGGGGCGCAGCGGAGCCGGCGCAGGCTTTGCCGGTGTCGTCGGCGACGCAGGCGAAGCCGGCGCCGCAGAGGAGCACGATGCAAAAAGCGTGGGCGTAGCGCATCCTTTGGCCTGTATCACCGGCGCCGGGCACAGGCCAAGTTTGACTCGCTGCGCGCAGCTGTCCCACACTTGCCGGGTGCGAACGTTGTGGGGGGTGCTCAGCGCTGTATTGGCGGTCGCCCCGGCGACGGCGGCTCAGGCTGCACCGGCGGGATATGATTTTGCGGCCGAGGCGCCTGCCGCCCTGCCTGCGCCCGAGTTGCAACCCTTGCCCGCACAAGCCAACACCCCCACGCCATCGGCGCAGCCTGTGCCGCGCGATCCTCGCTTGGAGGGCGCCGTCGACCGCGTCAAAGCCCTGCCGCGACGTCCGGTGCGGCGGCGACATCGCTTCGAGCTGACGCCGCAGGCCGCCCTCAGCGTCAACGACGGCTTCTACCTCCAGGGACTGGCCGGCGGCGCCCTGCAGTTCTATCTCAACGAGGAATTCTCCCTCGGCGTCGCGGCAGACTGGCTTTACGGCCGCGTGCCCACCGAAAACCTCACCACCTTGCGGCAGGTCTACTTCAGCGTCCCGACGCCGCTGCAGCGCCCGCGCCTTTTGGCCCAGGCGATGGCGACGTGGACGCTGCTGCAAGGCAAGGCGGCGGTTGGCCGCCGCGGCCTCTACGGCCTCGACCTGTTCGTCAGCGCCGGGGCCGGCGTCGCTCCCACCTTCGCGGGCCGCACGCCCGTCGCGGCCTTCTTCGCCATCGGCCAACACGTTGTGCTCGGCAACCTCCTCGCCCTGCGGCTGGAGCTGCGCGACGCCCTCTTCATCGCGACGCAGCCCAGCCCCATGGCGCCGGCCTCGCGCCTGCAGCAGGTCCTTACTTTAGCCGTGGGGATGAGTTTCTTGCTGCCTGGGCAGGGGGCGGCACGATGGTAGTGCCGGCGCTGATCTTGGCATGTTTATTGGCGACGCCCGCGGCGCCCGCGAGGGGCGGCCTGACCCAGCGCCTGGGAAACGTCGCCAACCGCGTCGCGAGCACGGCGCAACGCTTCGAGCTGGCCCCCAGCTTGGGCCTCAGCCTGCGCGATCCTTTCTTCACCACCGCCCTCCCGGGGCTCGCCGCCCGCTACCACCTCAGCGAGGCCTGGTCGCTGGGGGCCGGGGGTGAATACGACTGGGCCGCCGCCAACGCCCTGGAAATCTCCGGCGCCCCCGCCAGCTTGCTGCAGCCGCCGGGGCGCCTGGCTGCGGCGCTGCGCGGTGAGGTGAGCTTCAAGCCCCTCTATGGCAAATGGAGCCTGATCTCTGCCGCCGTCGCCCACGTCGACGCCTACCTCACCGTTGGCGGCGGCGTCGGCCTGTTGCAGCGCGGTGGCTTCACCTACGACCTCACCGTCGCCATCGGCCAACGCTTCTACCTGCGCCCCGACCTGGCGCTGCGGCTGGAGGCGCGCGAAGAATTTTTTGCTTTGGCGCGCGGCCGTGGCGGCCCCCGCCGCCTGCAGGAGGTCTTCAGCGTCGCCGTCGGCCTGAGCTTTTTGTGGCCGGGCACAAGGAGCGGCCCATGAGCATTTGCCGCAACGGTCGTTCCCTGATGTGGCTTGTGGGCCTCGGCAGCCTCTGCGCCGCGGCGCGGCCTGACGGCCACCGCCATCACCCCGGTACACATGCGGCGCCGCATCGCCCCGGGCATCGGACACATCCGCCGGCCCATCCTGCAGCGCACGGCGACGCGGCGCCGCACCGTCCAGGCCATGGTCAACCGCCGGCGCATGCCCA
>JBBSTS010000309.1:0-2317 GCA_038235675.1 Myxococcota bacterium
CCGAGCTGCTGCGGCGGGTCGACCCGAACAGCGTCGAGATCAGCGCCAGCGCCGCGCAGCTGCACGCCTACGCCGAGCGCTGCGCCTGGACGGCAGACGGCGCCCCACGCTCGGCGTCACGGCCGCTGTGGCCGCGCGCCGTGCACGGGTAGCATCGCAGGGGAGGCGGATGCAGGTTTTGGTGACCGGCGCCACCGGCTTTTGGGGGCGCCACTTTTTACAGGCCTGCGCTGCCGCCGGCGCCGCGGCGCCACAGGTGCACGCCTGGGTGCGGCGGCCGCAGAGTTGGTCGGCGCAGCCATGGACCGCCGCCCATCCCGACGTGCAGGTGCACGTCGGGACTTTGGACGAGGTGAGCCTGGTACGCCAGGCGCCGGCGCAGCTGGATGCCGTGGTTCACCTGGCGGCGGTGGTGCAGCACAGCCGTGGTACATCGCCGCAGGCACAGGCCGAGGCCGAGGCCCTCAACGTCGGCGGCGCCCTCGCCGCGGCGCGTCTGGCGCTGGTGCACAACTGCCGCCTGGTGGTCGCTTCCACCTCCGGCACCGTCGCCTGCTCGACCGATCCGCGGGCGCAGCCGGACGAGGAGGCGCCTCACTGTACCGCGGTGGTTGGACGGTGGCCCTATTACGCCGCCAAGATCCGCATGGAGCGGGCCCTGTGGGCGCTGCGTGACAGCCACGGCCTGCAGCTGGTGCTGCTGCGGCCGCCCATGCTGTTTGGGCCACAGGACCACGTTGGCCGCGCCACCGCGCAGATCCGCCGCTTCGTGCGCCGGCCGCTGCCCTTCATCCTGCACGGCGGCATCCACTACGTCGACGTACGCGACGCTGCCGCCGCCCTGCTGCGGTCTTTGCAGGTGGCGACGCCGCGGCCGATCTATCACCTGCGCGGCACCGCCTGCACGCTGCGGGCGTTCTTTGCCGATTTGGAGGCCCTCACTGGGCAGCGGGCGGCGCGCCTGGCGCTGCCGGGAGGGCTGGCTCGCGCCTTGGCACGGTTGGATGTGGGGCTGGGCCGGCGGCTGCGCGGCCGGCCTCTGGGCGTCTTCCCCGATCCGGTGGTGGTGGAGATGGCGGGCCATTTCTGGGACATGCGCTCGCGCTACGCCAAGGCGGAGCTAAACTTCGTCGCGCGTCCGGGGACCGCGACGCTGGCGGCGACGCTGGCCGACCTTGCGCCGGGCGCCTAACGCGACACGCAATAGACGGCAGCCATCGAGGTGCAAAGTTTTCACCTTGGCAGCCGGCCCAATTAAGGATAGGCGCGCCCCAGCAGTTCACTTTTTATATGCTTCAAGCTTTAGGACCCCAATGAAAACCAACACCGACGCCCTCGTTTCGCCGACCACCCTCGATGCCCACATTACCGCGGTCCTGCGCAGTCCCACGCGCGGCGGCGTACGGAAGGCAGGCGGCCAAGGCAAGCGCCCTGTCCACGTCTTGACGCCGCTGCAAGAAAAATCAGCGTTGCCGCTCATCTTTGGCAGTCCCGAGGACGACGGCAAAGCCGCCAGCGCGAGCCTGGAGCAGGGCAAGGATATGTTCGAGCTCAAATCCGCTTTGAGCGCTGACCAGCTAAAACAAAGCAGGGCTGAGTGGTGGCCCCACGCACTGCGCCAGAAGCAGGCGCGCGCGCCCTTACAGCCGCAGCCCGTGCGGCGCAAGATGTTGGGTCGGGCCGTTGGCCCCGATGGTAGCATCGTGCAGCCAGTTGGCGCCAAGGTGCCGCCTGCCCGACGCGTTTTAGGGTTCAAGTTGCCGGACAGCCAATAGAGCGCGGTACACCTAGAAAAGAGAGAAGCCCAGCTCCAGCCGGTAGCAGTTGCTGCGGTTGCCGCCGCTGTCGACGAGGCGGACCATCACCTGCAGACGGGCGCCGTCGGGGGTGGTGTTTGCCACCCGCAGCGGCAGAGCGAAGCTGCCCGAGGTGGCGTTGAGGGGAACGCCGCCGCTGGCGGAGAACAGCGGCGCCAAATCGGGCTGCGAGCTGGGGGCGCCCTCGCCGTTGGCGAAGACCTGTGCCGTGCCGCCGCCTAAATCGCCGTCGTAGTCGATGAAGTCGACCGCCAGGATGAGCCGCCAGGGGTCGCTGGGAATGCTGCTGAGCAGGGTCATCCCGGCGATCATCGGCGCGTGGGGGCCCAGCTCCACCGGCGCGCCTTGGCACTGCGGGCCGCCGCAGCCGGCGCCGGCGACCCCCAGACCCAGCAGCATCAGACAGGCTGCGGTCCGTGGCCCAAGTTGGCGGCTGGGGCTGTGCCGCGGCCGCCGCAGCCGGCGGCGACGGCAGCGGCGCAACAGCAGCCCCAGCGTCA
>JBBSTS010000310.1:0-2303 GCA_038235675.1 Myxococcota bacterium
CCCCGCCCCCCCCCCCCCACGACCTGTCGCATCAGGCGGTCATGCGCCAAATTAATCGCCTTGTACATGTCGTCGGCTTTTTCGTCGATCACCACGTGCTTGCCTTGAGGCAGAGAAACCAAGACGCGGCATTCGCTGTCCGATCCATTCGCTACGTGGGCGAGCTTACTAAGCTCAATGTCGACCTTGACGGCCGGGCGGTCGCAGAGACGTGTTAGCACGTCGGCGAGTTTTTCATCGGCATACTGCTTGAGCGCGCCAGTTAACTTCATGTGTCGGCCATTAACTCTTTTTTGCATGATAACCTCCTGAGAAAGGTTGCAAGACAAGACGGCAAAGGAGCGAACCCGCCCGAGGTCTAATTAGCGACCCGCAAGTGAATGCAGAGCAATAGCGGTGTGCAAAAGTACGTGGTCGTAGACCAAAACATTTTCTTCATCGGTACCCTCCATCTGCTTGCGGCGGTAAAAAGCTTCCGACGAGTACGGCACAAAAAAGACAGCATGAGCTTTGGCAGGCAAAGCCGATGGACAGCGCTTTTTCGTTCCCCTCTATCCATAGCATGGGCACCAAGGCGACGGCCGTCCAGACTTTTTTCGACGCACCGTGCAAAAAAGTGCCGAAAGGAAGATCGCCTAACTTTGAGCCTGCAGGCACAGCGGTTGGCGGAAGCGCCGCTCCTGCGCCCAGACGACTTTTTCCAGCGCCTCAAGCCGCCACTTCAGGCAGGGGGTGGCCAACAGCTGTTGTTGCTCAGCACGGTCGTTGACGAGCACGGCGGCAAGGATGTCGCACAGGTTGACCATGTCGTCGGTGCTCTGCAGCACCGCCACCAGCTGCGCGTCGTAGGGGGCGGCCGCGGCTGCCAAGCGGGCCACCGCCAGGCGCAGCCCGGTCAAGCTCGCCTGCAGTTCACGGTGGCCCAGGGGCGAGGGTGGCAGCGATGCCACCGCGAAGCGGCGGTAGGCGACTTCGCCGATGAGCTCGTGCAGCAGCGCCACCCGTTCCAGCCCCTGGACGAGAACGGTGGTGTCGCCGCTTGCCTGCCGCTCGAGGTGGATCAGCCGCCCGAGACAGCCGACCGCCTCCACCGCCGGCGGCTGGTCTGCAGCGCGGGCCGCGGCCGTGGCGACGGTGGCCACAACCACACACTGGTCGGTGGCCATCGCATCTTCGGCCATCCGCCGGTGACGCAGATCGAACAACGGCAGCGGCAGCACCACGCCAGGAAACAAAACGCCTTCAGGCA
Organism: Myxococcota bacterium; assembly: GCA_038235675.1. Lineage (GTDB taxonomy): Bacteria > Myxococcota > XYA12-FULL-58-9 > XYA12-FULL-58-9 > JBBSTS01 > JBBSTS01. The sequence continues at coordinate 1,250 of JBBSTS010000310.1, forward strand.
GCGGGAAAACTGGGAACTGTCGCACTTTCGCCGCGATATGGCGTCCCATCTTCACTTAAGATCCCTTAGTCGACCCGCCAAGGCCAGTGCAAGCAAGCGCCGCGCTTGTGCGCTGCGACGACCCTGGGGTAGGGCAAGGCCGTGAGGCTGCCCCGCGAGACCGCCACGGCCGCGGCCCTCTACGCCGGGGTCGTCGCCCTGATTGCCTTGCAAGAGGGGAGCAGTCAGCTGCCCTGGGCTCTGGAGGGCACTGCGGCAGCTCTCGTGGCGGCGCAGGTCTACCTACCGATCTGGCGCTGCGACCAGCATGGCGTCCCCTTGGCGGCGCTGGGGCTCAGCTTCACCGGCGCCGGACGGGCCGTGTGCCAGGCGTTGGTCTGTGCTTTGGTCGTGTTGCCTCCCTACTTGTTGGTCAGCGCCTACCTGTTGCAGCACCCCATTCTGGGCGGCGCACCACTCATTTTACGGCCTCAGCCGTGGGCCGCGGCGCTGCTGCGCCAGCTGCCGGTGGAGGCGCTGGCGGTGGCGCTGCCTGAAGAGGTTTTCTTTCGCGGCTACCTGCAGCTGCAGTTGGGCGGCCGACTGCTGCCCGCGGCGGCGCTCTTCGCCCTGGCACACGTCGCCGGCCACCAACATGCCGCGGGGCTGTGGACGTTTTTCCCCGGCTTGATGTTTGGCTGGCTGCGGCAACGCTCCCCCAGCCTGCTCGGCTGCATCTTTTTGCACGCCCTGTGCAACCTCGTGGCCCAGGCTTGGCTGCGACAGTTTGGCTGAAAGCGGCCGGTTTCCCGCCGCCCTGCAGCTGCCGTGGTAAAATTTGGCGGCCATGGATGCCGCACGTCTTCCCGGCGACCCGCCGCCTACCGTCTCCCACGCCATCGAGCTGGGTGCCACCGACGTCGAGCCTCTCAGCGACGCCGAATGGCAGGCCTGTGTCGCCGGCACCACGGCGGCGAAGGGCACTGGGGCACGCAGCTTCCTGGCGCCGGCCGCCACCTTCGTCGGCACCCTTACGCTTGGCGTCGTGCTGGCTGGCCTGGGCCTGCAGCGGCTC
>JBBSTS010000311.1:0-2302 GCA_038235675.1 Myxococcota bacterium
AGGCAGGCGCCCAACAGGTCGACCATCGTGCGGTCGGGCGCCGCCGTCGCCGCCGCGCTCGAGGGGCTGTCGAAGGCGGCGCTGCAGGGGTCGACGCGCGGCGAGTAGACGTAGCGGTGGATGCTGCGCGCCTGCGGGGTGGCGGCCGCCAGTGCCGTGTCACGGGCCTCGCGCAGCTCGGCGGCCACCGAGTCGGCCACCTCCTGCAGGTGGCTGGCATCGACGTTGTAGGTGCGCTGCAGGGTCTGGACGAACTGCCGCAGGGGGTCGCGCTGCGCGGCGGCATCGATCTCGCTGCGGCTGCGGTAGACCCGCTCGTCGTCGCTGAGCGAATGGGAATAGGAGCGCACCACGTGGGCGTGCATCAGCACCGGCCCGCGCCGCGCGCGGGCGTAGCGCACCCCTTCTTGCCAGGCCGCAGCGCAGGCGTTGGGTTCGCAGCCATCGAACTCGAGGCGCAAAAGGTTGGGAAAGCCCTGGCACAGCACCGAGATGTTGCCGCCGGCGGTCTGCTGCGACACCGGCGTCGAGATGGCGTAGCCATTGTCCTCGATGTGGAAGATCACCGGCAGACGCCCCATGCAGGCGGTCCCCAAGGCCTCGAAGAAGTAGCCCTGGCTGGTCGCGCCCTCGCCGGCCGAGCAGTAGACCACTTCGTCGGCGGCAAACTTGGGCGTCGCCTGCCCATTTGCTGCGGCCTGCAAGACGCCGGCCTCGGCACAGCCCACCGCGGTGAGAAACTGGGTACCGACGGTGCTGGCCTCCGAGACAACATGCCGCGCCGGGCTGCTCCAGTGGGAGGGCATCTGGCGGCCGCCGGAGGCCGGGTCGGCGGCTGCGCCCACCGACTGCAGGAGCATGTCGGTGGGGGTGATCCCCAAGCCCAAGCACAGGGCGCGGTCACGGTAGTAGGGAAAAAACCAGTCGTGGCCGGGACGCAGATAGAGGCTCGCGGTGGCCAAGGTGGCCTCGTGGCCGGCGCCGGAGATCTGAAAGTAGGTGGCGTTTTGCTGCTTGAGGATGATCTCGACGTCATCCAGCCGCCGGCTCAACAGCATCAGGCGGTAGACGGCGAGGGCTTGCTCGCGCTGCAGCACGGGCGCCTTGCGTGCGGCCCGCGCACGGCCCTTGTTGGCGGGCCGCTTGGCCGCTTCTGGGGCGAGCTGTGAGGCCCAGGCTGCTTTGTGATCTTGCATCGCCACCTATCCTCTGAGTGCCAAAAAATGGTACGAACGGGGGGACTCGAACCCCCACGGATCTCTCCACTGGAACCTAAATCCAGCGCGTCTACCAGTTCCGCCACGCTCGTACGTCGGCCGGACTATACAGAAAGCCGCAAAGGCCGCAAAGGTCCACGCCTGCGCGTCGCCCTCTTGGCGCTCGCCGTGGCTGGCCTGCCGTGGTGCTGGTGCGGCGCCCAGGGCTCACCCCGACCGCCCCCTCTACCGGCCGCGACGAGCGACTGATACAACCTGGCCATGGCCAACTACTCGCGCACCTCCATTTTTTACGGCACCCCCCAAACGGGCCCGGCGACCCGATTGCTGGTCGGCCTGCTGGTGGGTGCCTCCGTCTTCGCGGCGCTGGCCGGTCGCTTCGGCCTGCCCATCTTCGACCTGCTGCGCTTCAGCGTCCCCAACGTCCTCCGAGGCGAGCTGTGGCGGCTGCTGACCTACGCCTTCCTCAGGGACTCGCCCGTCAGCCTCGTGCTCAGCGCCGTGGTGGTTTTCTTGTTCGCGCGTACCTGCGAGAGCAGCTGGGGGGCACGCGATTTCTTGCGCTTCTTTTTGCTGAGTTCGGTGGGGGGCGCGGCCTGCGCCATCCCACTCCACCTGCTGATCAACGTCACCGGCCTCTTCGGCGACGCCGGCCGGGCGCTCGGCCCTGACGCCGCCATCGACGCCATGATGGTGGCGATGGTGCTCAATGCCCCGGACACCAAGGTGATGTTTGGCTTCATCTTGCCCATGCCGGCCAAGCAGGTGATCCTGCTGCTGTTGGGCTTCGAAGTGCTTGCCGGCCTGATGGACGGCCTCGCGAACCTAAGCATTACCCTCGGCGGCATGCTGATGGGCTACCTGCTGGTCACCGGCATCTGGCGCCCCAAACGCCTGCTGGAGGAGGTGGTGCGCTGGCGTCAGCGCCGCCGACGCCGCATCGGCCTATACGTCGTGCCCCCCAAGCGGCGCGGCTCGCCCTTGAACTAGTGCCCCGTCTCACAGATCTTTGCGGCAGCCTCGCGAGGGCTTGGCGCTCAGGGCAAGGCGCGACGACGAGGCATATCATTGATATGGCGAGGAGG
>JBBSTS010000312.1:0-2287 GCA_038235675.1 Myxococcota bacterium
ATTCCATTGTGCATCGAAGACAATATTAATCATAGGGCCAAACTGCACCCAGGCGAAGATTGTCTGACGAAAAGCTTTGACGATGGCCGTGCAGGCGCCTGCTTCGCCTTGACACGCTGGTCGAATGGGTTTTACTTAAAAGCGCTTAAACCCGTTCAAAAGAGGCATCTACTGTGAAAATTCTTGTTACCGTCAAACGTGTAGAAGACCCCGAAATCAAGATCAAGTTAAAGCCCGACGGGTCCGGCATCGAAGCGGCCGACATGAAATATGTGGTCAATCCCTTCGACGAAATCGCCGTGGAGGAGGCCCTGCGCCTGCGCGATCAGGCCGGCGGCGAAGTGGTGGTCGCCTGTTTGGGCCCACAGGAGGCCAACGCGCAGCTGCGCACGACGCTGGCGATGGGCGCCGACCGTGGCGTACACGTGGTGGTCGCCGGCGCCTGTGACCCCAGCATGGCGGCACGGACGCTGGCCAAGGTGATAGGCGACGAGAAGCCCGACCTGGTGCTGCTCGGCAAGCAGGCCATCGACGACGACGCAGGTCAGGTGGGTGCACGCGTGGCCGAGCACCTCGGGTGGGGACAGGTCACCTTCGCCTCGAAGGAAGCAAGCCTCGAGTCCGCCGCCGAGAAAGAGAAGAAGCCTGCCTTTAGCCTACAGCAGGGCAAGCTGGAGGTGGTGCGCGAAGTCGACGGCGGCATCGAAACCTTGCGCGTGCAGCTGCCGGCGGTGGTCACCACCGAGCTGCGGCTCAATACGCCGCGCTACGCTTCATTGCCCGGCATCATGAAAGCCAAGAAAAAAGAGATCAAAGAGCTGAGCCTGGCAGGCTTGGCGCTCGACGATCGCATCGAGGTCAAGGTGCTGCAGATGGCCGCACCTGCGGGCCGCCAAGGCGGCGCCAAGGTCGCCGACGTCGCCGCCCTGTTGGATAAGCTGCGCCACGAGGCCAAAGTTCTTTAACGCCACTGATCAACCGCTCCCCTTTTGTCCCGCAAAGGATACCCGTTATGTCCAACGTCCTGCTCTTCATCGAACACGCCCACGGCAGCATGCGCAAAAGCGCCCAATCTCTGTTGCGCTTCGCGCAAGAGGTGACGCAGAAGTCCGGCGGCAAAATTTACGCCGTGATGGTCGGCCACGGGCTGGAGGCGGCAGCAAAAGAGGCGCGCCAGCTGGGGATCACGACGCTTTACACCGTCGACGCACCGGCTCTGGCCCAGCCGCTGGCCGACACCTACGCCACCGCGGTGTGTGCGGCGCAAAAAGCTTGCGACGCCTCTTTGGTCGCTGCCGCCTCGAGCAGCACCGCCAAAGATTTTTTGCCGCGCGTCGCGGTGCGGCTGGGCGCCGGCATGGCGAGCGACGTGCTGTCGGTGGTGGCCGCCGACACCTTTGTACGGCCGATGTGGGCCGGCAACGTTTTGGCCACGGTACAGCTGTGCACGCCGACGAAGGTCTGCACCGTGCGGCCCACCGACTTTGCCGCGGCTCCCTTGGGGCAAAACAGCTGCGCCACGGAGGCCCTGGCTTACGTGCCGTCGCCCGGTGCCACAAAGGTTGAGTTCGTCGCCCTCAAGGAGGTGAAGAGCGAGCGGCCCGACGTGACCACCGCCGAGCGCATCGTCAGCTGCGGGCGCGGCATCAAAAGCGCCGAAGGCTTCAAGCTCATCGAGCAGCTGGCCGACACCCTGCACGCCGGCGTCGGCGCCAGCCGTGCGGTCTGTGACGCCGGCTGGGTGGCCAACGACCTACAGATTGGCCAGACCGGAAAAATAGTCGCGCCCAACCTCTACGTCGCGGTGGGGATCAGCGGCGCCATCCAGCACCTGGCGGGAATGAAGGGTTCCAAAACCATCGTCGCCATCAACAAAGATCCAGAGGCGCCCATCTTTGCGGTGGCCGACTATGGCCTGGTCGCAGATCTGTTCGTCGCCGTGCCCGAGTTGGACAAGGCGCTCAAAGCGTGAGGCGTAAGACATCTAAGTGAAGTGGTCGAAGGCGTGCTGTGCGTCGGCGGGCGGGGCGCCAGCCTCCACCCGCCCGACGCAGCTTAGGCGCGTGCCGCAGCGCCGCGCGAGGCGCTGCAGCCCGGCGACGTGCGCGGGCGCGGTGCTGCACACCAGCTCAAAGTCTTCGCCGCCGTACAGGGCATAGCGCTGCGCCCAGGCCGGGGGGATGCCGCGCAGCACCGGCAGGTCTTGCGGCACCAGGTGCACCCGCAGCCCTGGGCCCGCCAGGTGCTGCGCGTCTTTGGCAAGGCCGTCGGAGAGGTCGCTGCAGGC
>JBBSTS010000313.1:0-2286 GCA_038235675.1 Myxococcota bacterium
CAGCAACGCGCGCGTGGGGGCCGCCAAAGTAGTCTGCTGGCGCCCAGCGCATCGCAGGAGCTCGTCGGGCGCACACAGAGCGATGCGACAGGCCTCGAAGAATGCACCATCGACGTAGCCCCCTCGGGCGCCACGTCGATGGGCGTGGTCAGTCACGGCGCAAACAGCTCGGAGGAGATCGTCGCGGCCGTGCGCGACCCTGTGCTCGAGAAAATGGCCTATTATGGCGATTTGAGCGAAAATAGCACCAGTTGGATACCGCTGATCAAACTGGCGCCCACCTTTTTGGGCAAAGTCTTGGTGGCGATCGGGGCCGACCTTTTTACCCTGGGGTTGAGCCGCAAAAACTACGCGCTGGTGGGCGGCGGCAGCGCCGCCTTGGCATGCGGCGTCGGCATGGCCATTGCGGGAGCCCTGGCCTACAACCGCGACCTGCGGCTCATCGATGCCTCCTGCATCCGACGGACCAACGTGTACATCGCCCTGGGGATCTTCATCACCAGCGCCGGCCTAACCCTCGGCGAGTCCGATTGGGGCGCCCGTAGCCTGTGGGTTCGCTCCCTTGCCGCGGCCATCCTGGTGGTGGGGGTGATGCTCGTGGGGCGCACGCTGCCCTCGTGTTTTGCTTACTCGGAGCTGGTGCACGGCAACACCCGTGGGAAAAATCGCCGCAGCCTGTCCAACTACTTGATTACGGGTGGGCTGGGCCTGACGGTCGCCCCGGTTTTGACCCGCGGCTTTCCAAACGACGAGGTCAAAGCGGCGCTCTATCCCTTCGTCGTTCCTCATTTGGTTACCGTTTTGGGGGCGACGGCCCTGCTGGTGGGCGCGTGCATCGGCTATTCCAACGAAATGCGCGGCCGCAGTCGGCGGCAAAATTTGCGCCAGGAGCTCGTCCACCTGGCCCGTCAATCCCCCCCCGACACGACCATCGGCGCGCCAGCTTTCGGGCTGTCGCACAACTCCGCTGACGACCTGGTTTAAAGGCTCACCCCGGAAGCGGCATGTTGTTGAGCCAGCGGCCGCCGTCGACGACCAGCGTCGCGCCGTTGACGTAGGCTGCGGCGGGGCTGCAGAGGTAGACTGCCGCCCAGGCAATCTCCTCAATGCGGCCGAAACGCTTGAGGGGGGTGGCGGCGATGAGGGCGTCGCGCATCTCGCCGGGGGCCAAGCGGCTCATGCCTTCGGTGCCATCGATGGGCCCCGGAGCGATGGCGTTGGTGCGGATCCCCAAGGGGCCCCATTCGACCGCCAGATTTTTGGTCAGCGCGTCGATGCCCGCCTTGGCAGCGGCGACGTGGCCCTGCATCGGCGTGCCACCGTAATGCAGGGTGGCGGAAATGTTCAAGATGCTGCCGCCGCGCGCCTGCAGATGGCTGAAGGCGGCCCGGCTCATGTTAAAGGTCCCGGCCAGGTCGATGTCGATGACGGTTTTAAATCCATTGGGGCTCAGCTGCGCCGCGGGGCAGAGAAAATTGCCGGCGGCGCCGTTGAGCAGGATGTCCAAGGCGCCAAATTTCTCGACCACCCGGGCGACGGCCGCTTCGACCTCTTCGGGGCGGCGCACGTCTCCGGCCACCGCCAGGCCCTGGCCGCCGGCCGCTTCGACCTCGGCGACGGTGGCCTGCAGGGGCTCGAGCTTGCGCCCCATCACCGCAACGTGGGCGCCATGGCTGGCGAGGGTCAGGGCGATGCCCTTGCAGATGCCGCTGCCGCCGCCGGTGACCAAAGCCACCTTGCCGCGCAGCACGTCGTCGCGAAATATGCTCATGACCTCGGGCTTAGCGCAGGACCGCCTTGACAGCCAGCAAAATTTGCCATCTGCCAGAACGCCATGGCCAACGCGCGCACCCTTTGCCTGGCGGCGCCACACCGCAGCCTCGCTGCGTTGCGGGCCGACTGGCGGCTGCAGGTTACCTTGCTGAAGCAGCCCTCCCTGCTCGAGCTGCGCCTGGATCGCATGGCGGACCTCGACGAAGCAGCCCTGCGCGCGACGCTGCGCCACTTTGGTCCCACGCGGTTGCTGGTCACCTGCCGTGGGCGCGCCGCCCAACAGTGCTGGGTCGACCTGGCGGTGGCGGCAGGGGCCGCCTTCGTCGACCTCGACGTGGCGGCGGTGCTGCGCGGCCAGCTGCGGGTGCCCACTGTCGCCGTGCGCCGTCGGCGCGGCTGCCGCCTGGTGATCAGCCACCATTTTGTCACTGGGCCCGTCAGCCTGACGCAGCTGCGCCACTGTCAGGCCGCCGCGGACGCTTTGAGGGCCGACGTAATAAAGCTCGTGCTGCA
>JBBSTS010000314.1:0-2278 GCA_038235675.1 Myxococcota bacterium
CGCGCATCCTGCAATTGCACCTCGCTGTAGACCAGCGGACTGCGATAGTGCGCACGCACCAGAAAAAACCGCACCGTCTCGGCATCGTGCTGTTGCAGCACGTCGCGGATGGTGAAAAAGTTGCCCAGGCTCTTGGACATCTTGGCGTTGTCGATGTTGACCAGGCCGTTGTGCAGCCACAGGCGCGCAAAAGGCTTGGCCGACGCCGCCTCGCTCTGGGCGATCTCATTTTCGTGGTGGGGAAAGATGAGGTCGCGGCCGCCGCCATGTAGGTCGAAGGTGGGGCCAAAGTATTTCTTAGCCATCGCCGAGCATTCGATGTGCCAGCCCGGCCGCCCCTTGCCCCAGGGCGAATCCCAGCAGATCTCATCCGGCTTGGCTGCTTTCCACAGGGCGAAGTCCATCGGATGGCGCTTGTGGGTAACCACCTCGACGCGCGCACCGGCCTCCATGTCCTCCAGCGTGCGGCGGCCCAGCGAACCGTAGCCTTTAAATTTTTCTACCGCATAGTAGACGTCGCCCTTGGCCTCGTAGGCAGCCCCCTTCGCCACCAGGTCAGCGATGAGGGCGACAATCTCGCCGATGTGCTCGGTAACCTTGGGCGCCACGTCGGGCGGCGCACAGCCCAACGCGGCCATGTCTTGGTTAAACTCGTCGATGAAGCGGGCTGCCAAAAGGATGGGGGGCTCGCCCGAGGCCTGGGCGCGCTTGATGATCTTGTCGTCGACGTCGGTAAAGTTACGGACGTAGGTGACCCGGGCGTCGCGGCGCAAGTAGCGTACGATGGTGTCGAAGTTGATGTAGGCGCGGGCGTGGCCGAGGTGGGAGAGGTCGTAGACCGTGGGCCCGCAGACGTAGATGCGGACGTGGCCGGGCTCGCTGGGGGAAAATTCTTCCTCTTTGCGGCTGAGCGTGTTGTAGATCCGCAACGCCATGGCACCATCCTGTCGACGTGGCCGTGCATCGGCTTGCCGTGCCTGCAGTGTACAAGCAAGCTCGTGCCGATCTCAAAGATTTATCGCCCGCTCAGAAGTAGCCTTAGGCGGCTCCCTCCCGGGAATCCTGCGCAAATCGCTCGCGCAGCTCACTGACCACCGAGCGCGCGTGACCCATCGCCTGCTCGGAGATCCCGCCCTGGCCGCGCAGGACGCTTTCGAGGCGCTCGGCCAAAAGCAGTGCCTTGCGCAGCTCGATGCGGCGGGAGGGATCGTCGTTGGCTGAGTCCGCCGGTGTCGCCGGGGCGTTGACGGCGCGAAAAGCCTGCGGGTCGACCTCACGCAGCTTCTTGAGCAGCCCCTGCTTGGTCACCTTGGCCTCTGGCGCGAAGGCTTCTTCCTGCAGGACGCTGAGCGCCTCGGGGGTGAGCTGGGTGCGCTCTTTGGCCTGCGAAAGCAGGTCGACGACGTCCAGGGGCGGCAGCTCCCGCTGGGTGGGTCCGCTTGCCGCCTCGGGCTGATGGTCGCGCAAAAAAGCAAAGCTGCGCGTCAGTTTGTTGGCCGTCTCCGGGCGCAGCCGCAGCTCGCGCCGGCAGTAGGCCTCGAAGCTGGAGAATCCCCAGCCGACGAACTGCTTCTGCTCGCGTGCGAGCGTCAGTCGCTGGCCCAGCGCCACCCAAGATGCCTTGAAACCGCGTGCCGCCTGCAGCACCTGGTGGCGCTCCGAGGCGGGGTCCAGCTGTTGCAGCTGCGCGTCCATCGCCGCCTCGCTGCGGCTGTTGCGGGTCACTTGTCGACGCTCACGCTGATCAGTTTCTTGCCCAGCGAGGCTCCGTCGACGCGCTCCAATATAAGCTCGGCGATCTCCGGGGTGGATTTGAGCACGGCGAAGTCGCGGCGCGCCTCCACCTCGGTGACGATCCCTTCGTTCAACCCCGCAAGCGCGGCGATCTTCTTGGCCACGGCGTTGCGTCCCTTGAAGCCGTCGTCGAAGCCGATGTTGACGCGGATGCGCGCCATGCCGGCAGGCACCTCAGGCAGCGGCGCTGCAGCTGCTTTGGGGGCCTCGGCCGGACTCGGCGCGGCGGCGGCAGGGCGGGCGCGGCGCGATGGCGCGGGGGCCTCTTCCTCGGCGGCAGGGCTGCCGCCCAGTAGGGAGGCGGCGCTCACCACATCGATGCCCTCGTAGGTGGCATGGGCGGGCGCACGACGGCGGCTCGGGGCCGGGCGCTCGGGGCGGTCTTCTAACGGGGCGCTGTCGCGCTGCGGCCGATCGGCGGCACGCGGCGCCTCGCTGGCGCTGCTTTCGCCGCTGCCGCTCCGGCGGCGGCGGCGGCGGCGGC
>JBBSTS010000315.1:0-2277 GCA_038235675.1 Myxococcota bacterium
TGCGCTGCGGGTGTGGCCGCGACCCGCCGCCGCACCTGCGCCACCATCGTCGCCGTGTCGCTGCGCTGGCCAGATAGGCCCAGACACAGGTGCAGGGGCGCCGCCGCCGCCAAACCCTCATGCGTCGTCGCCCCCGTCGGATGGCGGGCAAAGAGCAGGCGCCCGCCGTAGGTGGCGGCGGCGCCGTCGACCCCGGAGGCGCGGCCGTGGGTAAGGGTCTCGGCGGCCAGGGCGAGGGCCTCGACGTCGGCGTCGAGGCTGGGCGCCGCCGTACGATCGCTGGCCTGCCGCCAGGCTGTCAGGGCGCGGGCCGCGGCGACCGCCAGCGCGGCCGAGGCCCCCAGGCCGGCGCCCAACGGCAGCGCCAGGCCTAGCTCCAGCTGTAGGGGGCTGGCCTCGAGGCCCAGCTTGGTCAGCAACAGGTGCATGGCCGCCGGCAGAGATGAGCCGCCTGTGGCAGGGCCGGCCGCAATGTCGGCGGCGTAGCTTGGCCCCTTCGCCTGCGTGAGCGTCAGGCGGCTGGGCAGCGCGGCTTTGCGGCGCACCGTCGCCGTCGCCCCCTGTGGCAGGGCGACGACCAGGGCATGGGCGCCGTAGATCACCGCGTGCTCGCCCAACAAAATGATCTTGCCGTGGCCGCGACCTGTCGCGCCCTCGCCCACTTCAGCTGGCCCGCAGGTCGCACAGGCGCAGCTGCACGCTTTGCTGCCGGCCGAAGCGGTTGAGCTCCAGCCAGCCGGCGCCATCCATCGTCGTGGGCAGCTGCGACAGCAGGTGGCCCATGCCGAACCCTATCGCCTCCGCACCGCCATGCAGCTCCAACTTGAGGTGCTCGCCGCCCACCACTCGGCGCCCCACCACCTGCAGGTGGCGGGCCCAAAACAGCGGCTGCGGGTTGGCCTGGCCAAAGGGCTCCAGGCAGGCGAGGGCCTGTAGGGTGTGCGCGTCCAGGTTGGCGGCGTCGAGCTGCGCGTCCGGGCGCAGGGTGCGCGGGTAGGGTGGAGCGCCGCGTGCGTCGGCGGCGTGCGTGGCCAAGTCGGCGCGCAGCGCCGCGACCTTGTCGGCCGCGACGGTGACGCCGGCGGCGGCGCGGTGGCCGCCGAAGCGCTGCAGATGGGGTGCGCAGGCCTGTAGGGCGCCATGCAGGTCGAAGTCGCCGACGCTGCGGCCGGAGCCCTTACCACCTTCGCCGACGACCAGGCAGGGTCGGTGGTAGTGGCCTGCCAGGCGACTGGCCACCAGGCCCAGCACCCCCGGGTGCCAGCTGGGGTCCTCGACCACCAGAGCCGCGTCGTCGTCGAAGTGGCGCGCTTCCACCTGAGCCAGCGCCTGGCGCTCGATGTCCTTCTGCAGGGTGCGGCGGGCCAAGTTGGCGTCGTCGAGCTGCTGCGCCAGCGGCCGCGCCGCCTGCAGGTCTCGGCACAAAAGCAGCTCCACTGCCGGCCGTGCCGCCTGCATCCGGCCGCTGGCGTTGAGGCGCGGGCCGAGCTTGAAGCCGACCGCGGCGGCATCGACGTTGGCGACCGACACCTTGGCCACCGCGCACAGCGCCTGCAGGCCCGGGCGGGGATTGGTGCGCAAGCGTTGCAGGCCGCAGGCCACCAGGCTGCGGTTGACGCCGCTGAGCGGCATCATGTCGGCGATGGTCGCCAGCGCCACCAAATCGAGCAGCGGCCGCAGGTCTGGCTGGCTGCCGCCGGCGTAGGCGCCGGCTTCGCGGCGGGCGCGGCGCAGGCACATGGCCAGCATGAAGGCGACGCCGGTGGCACACAGCCCCTTGTAAGGGTAGCTGCAGTCGGGGCGCTGTGGGTTGAGGCAGGCGACGGCCGCCGGCAGCTCGGCGGGCACTTGGTGGTGGTCAACGATGAGGGTGTCGACGCCCCGGGCGCGTGCGACGGCAACCTCCTCGAGCGCCGAGCTGCCGCAGTCGACCGTCACGATGAGCTCGGCACGCTCGCTGAGCTCGGCAAAGGCGGCGACGTTGGGCCCGTAGCCCTCGTGGCGACGGTGGGGAATGTAGAAGTCCACCTCGCCGCCTTCGCGGCGCAAAAACTCCAGCAGCAGCGCCGTGGCACACACCCCGTCGACGTCGTAATCGCCGTAGATGACCACCCGCTGCTTCTTCTGCAGTGCGCTGAGGAGGCGGTCGACGGCGGCGGGCATGTCGGCGATGGCGGTGGGATCCTGGGCGGCGAGGTCCTGCAGCGAAGGGCGCAGGTAGCGGCTCAAAAGCGGCGCGCTGTGCAGGCCACGCGCCTGCAGATAGCCCTGCATCCA
>JBBSTS010000316.1:0-2269 GCA_038235675.1 Myxococcota bacterium
CCCAGCAGCAGGTCGACGCTGGCATTGGGCGCCACCTGGACGCAGTGGGCGGCCACCACCGCCTGGCGTGCCGCGACCACCACCGCCATGCAGCCGGCATAGGAGCCCACCCCTGAGAGGGGCGCGCCCGTGGCGCCAGTGGCGTTGCGGCTGCCGACCTGGGTGTGGACGACGTTGGGGCTGGTGCCGGTGATGCAGGCGGCCAGCAGCAAGCCGCATGCGAGGGCGAGGAGACGCTTAATAGGCATGGGGAGAGATGAAGCCACCAAGCAGGGTGCGGGCCAAGATCTTGACGTCCAGGGCGAAAGACCAGTTCTCGATGTAGTACAGGTCGAGCTCGATGCGTTTGGCGATGCTGGTGTTGCCGCGCATGCCGTGCACCTGCGCCCAACCGGTGATCCCTGCCTTGATCTTGTGCCGCAGCGCGTAGCGGGGGATCTCCTCCTTGAAGGCGGCGATGAAGCAGGGGCGCTCCGGGCGCGGCCCCACCAGGCTCATGTGGCCGGCCAAAACGTTGCACAGCTGCGGCAGCTCGTCGAGCGACAGGCGCCGCAGCCAGGCGCCCACGGGGGTACAGCGCGGGTCGCCGCGGGTAGCCATGCGGGCGCCGCGCCGCTCGGCGTCGGCCCCCATCGTGCGAAATTTGAGCATGTCGAACTCCTGCCCATCCATTCCCACCCGCCGTTGGCGAAAAAGGATCGGGCCAGGGCCACTGAGCCGCACCAAAAGCGCCAGGGCCACGAACAGCGGCGCCAGCGCCAGCAGCGCCAGGCCCGCCAAACAGACGTCGAAGAGGCGCTTGCAGACCAGGTTGACGCCGAACAACGGCGTCGCCTGCAAGGTGATGATCGGCAGGCCGCCGAGCTCGTCGATGCTGCCGCAGAGGGTCATGAACTGATAGAAGTCGGGCACCAGGCGCACGTCGACCGTCTCTTTGGAAAGCGCATCGACGATGCCACGCAGGGCGCCGAGGCGATCGAGCGGCAGCGCGACGATCACTTGATCGACGCGCTGAGCGCGTAGCAAGGCGGTGAGCGCGTCGAGCGTCGGCGCCGCCTCGGTGCCCGCAGGCGCCTGCGGCAGCTGTAGGTGGGCGACCACCCGCAGCCCCAGGTGGGCCTGTCCGCGCAGGGTGGCGTGGACCCGCTGCGCCAGCTCGCCGGCGCCGACGAGGACGACGTGGCGCAGGTTGTAGCCGCGCTCACGTAGGCGATGCAAAACGTAGCGGCTGCCAAGGCGCGTCGCCGCCTGCAGCAGCAGGCAGATTGCCGCCCACAGCAGCAGCACGGCGCGCGAGTAGCGCACGTCGCGCACGAAGTAGGTCAGCGTGACAAGAGACACCAGGCTCACCGCCGTGACCCGCAGCAGATCGACCATCTCGCGGCCGAGATGGCGCGCCCGCTGGCTGACATACAGGCCGCTAAGGTAACCCACTGCTGGCCACAGAAGGGTCAAGCAAAGACCAATGGCCATCGTCTCCGACGGCGAGGCGAGGGTGTAAAAAGGCAACAGATGGGGCAGCGAAAAGCGGCCGAGATAAGCCAGTGTGAAGGCCAGCCCGGTCAGGGCCGCATCGCGGGCCACCAGCAGCGATTGGAAGAAACGATGGTGGCGTCGCAGCATGAGCCTCAGTCTCCTAGCGGATCGGGGGGGCGCTCGACAAGCTCTCGCCCATAGCCGCGAGATGGGTGCGGTAGCCGCGCAAAAAGCTGGCGCGGTCAAAGCGCCGTGCCTGCGCCTGCAGCGCCGCCGGATGCAGCGCGCCGCGCGCCTGGCGCGCGCCCAGCTGCGCCCAGCCGGCGCTCAAGCTGCGCACGTCCGCCCGTGGCACCAAGACGCCGCCGGGCGATGGGCTGCCGGCGGCCTGCGGGTCGCCCACCGTCTCGAGCAGGCCGCCCTGCCCCACCCCGAGCACCGGACACCCCGCCGCCATCGCCTCCACCGGCGCCATGCCGAAATCCTCGCGGCCGCAGAAGATCAGCGCCGCCGCCTCGCGGTAGGCCTGGCGCAGCTGTGGCCGCGACAGCTTCCCGACGAACCTCACCTGCGGGCCAGCGCTTGCTTGCAGCTGCGCGCGCGCCGACCCGGCGCCGACGACGCACAGCGGCAGGCCGGCGCGGTTTGCGAAGGCGACCGCCAAATCGACACGTTTGTAAGGCACCAGGGCGCTGACGCACAGAAGCCCTCGCCGCGGCGACGGCGCGGCAGCCGGGGCGGCAAAGTAGTCGACGTCGACCGGCGGATGAAGCACCGCCGCGGGCCGATGCCA
>JBBSTS010000317.1:0-2266 GCA_038235675.1 Myxococcota bacterium
CTGCACGACGACCTGCAGCGCTACCTCATCGAGGGCGACACCATCTTCAACGCCAAGCGTTTGGGCGAGCTGTTGCGGGGTGAGTACCAGGGCGACATCGACGACGAGATGCGCAAGATGGAACAGTTTCGCCGCCTGGCGCCGCCGTCGACAGCCTTGGCGGCGGCGGAGCAGCAGGCCCTCGCCGCCCCCACCGGCGACTGGGGCGACAACCGGGCCGAAAAGACGATGATTTTCGAGTCGGGCTTTCGTTCGCCCGAGGCCGCCAAGCGCACCGAGCCGCTGCCGGCCGCGACGCCCACCTCGTTGCCGACCCTCCACCAAGGCGCCCAGGCCGCGCCCGCCGCCGCCCGCCCGACGTTGAGTGCCACGCAGCGGCGCACCCGCAACCTGCTTACGGTGGCGGGGAGCCTGGCGGCGCTGATGCTGGTGGCGGTGATCTACCAGCTGTGGGAAGGCGAGCGCGCCACCGGCTCGTTGACGGTCACCTCGACGCCCACCGACGAGGTCGAGCTGTACATCGACGACAAGCTTTTTGCCCACCACACGCCGGTGGTGCGCTCGGACGTGCCGGTCGGCAAGCACACCCTGATGGCCCGCGCCAAGGGCTTCGCCGAGCGCGCCTATAGCTTTGACTTGGGCAGCGGCGCGGCGCAGATCCGCGTCGAGCTGCAGCGGCAGGGGGAGGGCACCGATCCCCCATCCACCGCCGTCGCCGCCGCCGATACGATGCAAAAACGTGACGAGGGATCGGAGGCCAGCGACGCCGGGCCCGCCCAGGTGGAGATCGTCACCGAGCCGCCGGGCGCCACCGTCCGCCTCGGCGGCCTGCCGCAGGGGACGACGCCGACGACGGTGCCGATGGCCGACGTCGAGCACCCCCTGGTGCTCGACGTGGTCAAGGGCGACTACGTCGGCCAGACGGTGACCATCAGCCTGTCTCCCGGCGAGCGCCACAAGAAGGTGCACCTCACGCTGCAGCCGCTGCAGGCGCAGGGGGAGCCGCTGCCGGCCGACATGACGCCGGCCAAGCTCATCCTCCACTCGCACCCCGATGGCTGCACCATCCTGCTCAACGGCCAGGAGCAGGGGACGACGCCGCGCGACCTGCAAAACCTCGACCCGCGTCAGAGCTACGCCCTCGAGCTACAAAAAGAGGGTTACCGCCCCTACCAGGAGACGGTGGTTTTCGCCGGTCGCACGGCGGTGGCGGTGACCCCCACGCTGGTACCGGAGCGTCGCCGCGGCCGCGCTGCGCTGGCCGGCCCCTGCATCGGCACAGCCGGCCGTATAAGCGTCATGCCGGTGGGCATCGCCGACTGCAAAGTGGTGATCGGCCGCAGCAACCTGGGCGTGGCGCCGGTGTTCAAAAAAGAGGCCCCCACCGGCCGCTGCGCCATCGACGTACGCTGCCCCGACGGCAAGCACTTCACGGTGGTGAAGGTGCTGCGCCCGGGGGTGGAAGAAAAGGTGATCATCAAGGCAGGCGACTGGCGATAGGGTCGCTGCGCCGGCTTCTATCTTTTTGAAGGCACGATGCGCACTGGGGGCGTCGCGCGGGTGTCGCCGCTTGGGTTCGCCAGTCGGCGCTTCGGCCGCCTCAGTGCAGGTCCAACGTCAGAGTGGCCATCAGGGTACGGCCGGCGATCTGCTCCAGGGCACGGCGGAAGGTGGGGCCGCTGCGGGGGTCCTCGAGGATCTCGGTGGCGGCGCCCAGGACGTTGTAGAAGTCGACGCTGAAGCTGCCGCCGAGGGGGCGGTGGGGCCAGCTGTATTCCAGCCGCAGGTCGCAGGTGGCGTCGAAGGTGTAGCGCGGCTCGCCGCGGTTGACCGCCATGATCAGCTGCGGCCCGGGCGGCAGGTCGGGGTCGAGCAGCAGGCGGGTGAACGGCTCGCCATCGCGGAAGCGCAGGCTCATGCCCAGCAGCAGCCGCGACCAGGGGCGGGCGGTGGCCAGCAGTTTGAGCAGGTAGGCGCGGTCGTTGGCGTAGCGGCCGCGGACGTGTACGCCGTCGTTGGGGCCGGCGCTGGCCTCGTCCAGGGCACCAGGGTCGTTGCGGTCGATGCCGTTGCCGAAGGGGGCGGCGCCGGCGGAGAAGTAGGCGGCGCCAGAAAACTGCAGCGCCACGCGGCGGCTTTGCGGCGTGTCGAGAACGAACTCGAGCCCCAAATAATGCGACAGTCCGGCGTCGTTGGTCAGCGCGAACGACTGCGACGCGAGCGCGCCGGCGTCCTGCGCGTAGACGGTGAGCGCCTGGCCACCGCC
>JBBSTS010000318.1:0-2266 GCA_038235675.1 Myxococcota bacterium
GAGCTTACCTCGCCGCCGCCCATCACCCGCCTGACGGTGATGGGCTGGCAGGGCCAAGCGTGCGCCGGCTCGGCCGCCGTTGCCGCGGCGGTCGTCGCCGATCTGGTCAAGCTGCACAAAAATTACCTGGTGATGGACGCGCCGACCCACACCGTCCGCCAGCACTGGGCGGAGGGCTGCATCGCCGGGGCGACGGGGGTACTCTTCTTGCGGCCACTGAGCTGCCAGGCCGACAGCCTGGCGGTCGATCTGCGCCTGGCCATGGAGCTGTATCGCTGCGGCGACGGCGCCCTGCTCTTCCGCGCCGAGGCGCACGCCTCCCACCGCACCAATGACGCAACCCTCGTCGACCTCATCGCCCACTACGCCGCCGATTTGGGGCCGCGTGCCGCCGAGTACAGTGCTGCCGCCTTCGTCCTCGGCCAGGAGCTGGTAAGACGCCTGCCCGATCCGCAGCTCAGCGAGTCCGAGGTGCTGGAAAAGATCGAAATCGGCGCCAACTTCTAGAGGCCCGCACTAAAATTCATCGCGCTGGCAGCGCAGGGCGGCGAAGCCGTCGACGTCAGGGGCACGCAAAAAGGGGTTGGTCTGCAGCTCGTCGGACAGCAGCCCCGGCATGCTGCAGCCGGCGCGGCCATCGGCGGCGGCCGGCGGCAGGGCTGCCTGCGCCCGCACCACAGCGAGGTTGTCCGGCTCTGCCTGGTGCGCGAAGCGGAGATTTTTGGCGGTGTATTCGTGGCCACAGTACAGCCGCGTCGCTGGCGGCAGGCTGGCAAGCCTTGTCAGCGAGGCATGCATCTGCGCCGCGGTGCCGGCAAAGAGGCGTCCGCAGCCGGATAAGAAGAGGGTGTCGCCGGTAAAGAGGGCGGCGGACTGGGGAAGATAAAAGCACAGGGCGTGCGGCGTGTGTCCGGGGGTGTGCAGCACCTGCAGCGGCTGTCCCAACAGCGTCGTGACGGCGTCGCCAGGCAGCGGCCGGTTCAGGTGCGGCAGGGAGGCGGCATCGGCGGCGGCCCCCCACACCTCGACGCCGGGGCGCCACAGCCCCGCCAGGCCGCCGACGTGGTCGGCGTGGGGGTGGGTGGCGAGCAGCGCCCGCAGCTGCAGCCCGGTCGCCGCCAAAAAGGCGGCGACCGGCGGCGCCTCGGAGGGATCGACGACGGCGCAGTCGCGGCTGTCGGGCGGCTGCAGAACGTAGGCGTAGTTGTCGGCCAGCAAAGGCAGGATGTGGATATGCACCTGAGATCTGTGGCGACGGTGGCCCACCCCTGTCAAGTGCCACGTCGCCATTGCCGCGCCCCCCGCCCTTCGCTACCCTTGCACCATGAGCTTACGCTGCGTTTTTGTTGTCCTTTGTTGGGCCTGTTTGCTGCCACGCCAGGCGTTGGCGACGACCGCCCGCTACGTCGACCTGCCCAATTTGGTGGCGCGCGCCGACACCGTGGTGCTGGGCGAGGTGGTGGCGCGTGAGGGTTTCTGGCAGGGACCGAAGATCTACACCTTGAGCCAGCTGCGGGTGCACCAGGTGTGGCGCGGGCCGGTGGTGGACGGGGCGGTGCTCGACGTGCTCACCCGCGGCGGCGCGGTGGGCGACCTCGCCCAGGAGGTGGGCGGCGAGGCGCGCCTGCCGCTGCACGCCCTGATGGTGCTGCACCTTCGCCGCACGTCGACCGGCGAGTACGTGCCGGTGGCGATGGCGCAGGGCGCCTGGCAGGTACAGCAGCCGCAAAAAGAAACTGCTCGCACGGCGGGCGATGGCGCCCAGGGCGCCGCGCTGTTGGCGACGCTACGCGAGGAGGCCCTGGCGGTCGTGCGTCCCGGCGTCGACCGCCTGGTGCAGTCGCCCGGTCCCTTGGCGACGCCGCTGCCGGCGACGCTGGCAGAGCTGCGCCAGGCGGTACGGGAGGCGCCCAATGGGCCACGCTAAGGCGGCAGCCTCGCTGCCGCTGCTCGCTGGCCTGCTCGCGGCGCTCGTCGGCATGGGGGTGTTGGGCGGCAGCCGCGAGGCACGCGCCTACGTCTGCACCCGCTCGCCGACCAGCACGGCGGGACCGGCGCTGTTTTGGCCCAGCCGGACGGTGGGCTATGCGATCAACCCGAACGTGCCGGCGTCGCTGACGCAGGCAGCGGCCTTCAACGCCATTCGTCAATCGTTTTCGACCTGGACGTCGTTGAACAAGCGCCCCGATACCAGCATCTGCAAGCCTGCGTCGACCAACCTGCAGTTCAATGAAGACCGCACCAATCAAGCCCAAGCGCAGTCCTA
>JBBSTS010000319.1:0-2260 GCA_038235675.1 Myxococcota bacterium
ATTATTTTCGGGGGATGATATGCCCTTAAATGGGTGGGGGGTGTTCGGGGTTTTGGACTTTGGCCGCTGTCGCCTGCGGGCGTCGGTTCGTAGGGCCCCGCGCCGCGACCGCCGCGTCACGCTCGAGAACGAAAGCGCTGGCGCCGGCGCCCATGATCATGCCGTTGCGCTGTGCCCCGAAGGGCACCGCCGCCGTGGCAACGTCGCCCTTGACGGTGGCGGCGCCGGCGGCCAAGAAGCCGGCGCCAAACCATGGCAGGGCCGCGTCGGCGGTGACGTTGTCGGCGGTGACCACCACCACCCGGTCGCAGCGCCCCAGCCGCAGCCAGTCGTGCGCCAGGCCGATGGCCTGCGGACCGGAGGCACAGGCAGCGTTGATCTGGGTGTTGGGGCCGGTGGCCCCCAAAGCCTGGGCAAGCTGGGCGTGGCCGAGGCTCAGCACCCGCAGCAGCCATTTGCGGTCGAAGGCGTAGCCCTCGGCCACCGGCAGCAGCGTCGCTTTGCGCTGCGCCACCGCGGCCGCGAGCGCCATGCGGCCTTCGGGCGCCAGCTGCGGCTGCAGCTGCGCCTGCAAAGCGTCGAGCTCCTGCAGCGCGCCGCTTGCCGCTTGCGCCGTGGCGTATTTGTCGGCCTCGACCAGCGCGGCCTCGATGCCGGGAAAGCCGGCGGCCAAAATCACCCCCGTGCGCGCCGCCAGCGCCGGCGGCAGCGCCAGGCGGTCGGGCAGACGCGAGCCGGTGGAGGTGGTGCGGTAGCGCTGCATCAGCGGCAGGCCGGCATCGCGCAGGGCCTCGAGGCCAACGGCGACACAAAGCTGGGCGCTGCTGTCCATGGCGGTGCAGATGGCCGGTTCGAGGCCATAGGCGGCGCTCAAATCAACGGCGCCAATACGCGCCACCAACTGAATCACCTCGTCAGGTGTACGTACGTGGGCGAAGCGGCCGTTGGCCTTGTCCAGGCGGGTGATCTTGTGCGCCAGCATCTGCTGGTGCTGGGCCGCGTCGGTGGCGGCGATGAAGTTGTCGCCGCGCAGCAGCGGCGCGTAGGGGTCCGCCTGCAGGTCGGCCAGCGGCTGCGCCTGCGGCAACGCCAGGCCCATGCCCGAAACCACCGTCGCGTCGCCCACACCGATGGATGACGAGGTGCTCACCGCGGGGGCGACGGTTGGGCGTGGGGCGCGGTCGGCAGCCGGGGCGAGGGCCTGCGCGACGGCGACGGCCACAGGGCGCGGCGCGGCGGCAGCCCCCTGGCGGGCGAAATCGATTGCCACGCCGTCGCTGGCGAGGGCGGCCAGCAGCTCGCCGACGCCGAGGGCGGCCGGTTTGCTGGGGTGATTGCAGGCCCGGGCGCGGTGCGGCCTGCTGCCCAAAATGTTGCGCACGAAGCCGGTGGTGGCGCGGCGGGGGCCCACCTCGACGAAAAGGCGGACGCCGTCCTTATAGAGGCGCTCGACCTGGTCGATGAACTCGACCGGCGAGGCGAGCTGCTGGGCCAACAGTGCAACGATGGCCTCCGGCGCCTGCGGATAGTAGTCGGCGGTGACGTTGGAGAGGATAGGCACCTTGGGGGCCTGCAGCTGCAGCCCCTGCAGCACCCGCCGCAGCGGCTCGGTGGCCGGGGCGACGATGGCGCTGTGAAAGGCGTGGCTCACCGGCAGGGTACGCGCCTCGATGCCGTCGGCGGCGAAGCGTTTGAGCACCTGCTCGATCGCCTGCGAGGCGCCGGCGACGACCGTCTGGCTGTGACAGTTCTTGTTGGCGGCGACCAGGTAGCCGGCGCCCGCCTCGGCATCGAGCACCGCCTGTGTCGCCTGTGCCGAGGCGGCGACCATCGCCATCTTGCCCGGATCGGGCACCTGGACGTCGGCCATCTCGCGGCCGCGGGCGCTCACCGCATAGAGGGCATCGGCAAAGCTGAGCACGCCGGCGGCGACGGCGGCGGCATACTCGCCCAGCGAGTGGCCGGCGACACGGTCAGGCTGCAGCCCGTAGCTCTGCAACAGCCGCAGCATGGCGATGTCGGCGGTCAGCATCGCCGGCTGGCAGACGCGCGTGTCGCGCAGCACCAGCTCGTTCTCGGGGGTGGGCTCGGCCCAGATGAGGTCGGAGAGCTTCGGCGCCTGCGGCTGGGCGCGCGCCAGCACCGTGTCGGCCTCGGCGAAGGTGGCCGCCACGAGCGGCTCACTCTGGGCCAAGTCCCGCAGCATGCCGACGTATTGCGACCCCTGGCCGGGAAACAAAAAGGCCATCTCGCCCGCGGC
>JBBSTS010000320.1:0-2257 GCA_038235675.1 Myxococcota bacterium
CGCAGGCGGCTGGCGACCTGCAGCGCCTGGCGCAGCAGCACCGGGCGCAGCTCGGCGAGCTCTACCTTGTCGACGGCGAAGGTCTGCTCGCAGCCCATGCTCTTGGCCTGGCGCTCTGGCACCACCGGGCGCGGGTCGATGCCGTGGCTAAGGTGGTGCAGGTGCAGGCCGAGGCTACCAAACTGGGCCTCGAGTAGGGTGCGCTCGGCGGCGGCGAGCTGGGCGACGGTGGCGTAGCCGGCGCGGTACAGGCGCGCTGCCGCCACCTTGCCCACCCCCCACAGCCGTGCCACCGGCAGCGGTGCCAAAAAAGCGCCCACCTCGGTGGCCGGCACCGTCAGCAGGCCGTGCGGCTTGCACAGATCGGAGGCGAGCTTGGCGACGAACTTACACGAGGCGACCCCCGCCGAGGCACTGAGCTGCAGCTCTTGCTGCAGGGCGTTAAGGATCGCGGCGGCGATGCCGGCCGGCGGCCCGAAACGGGCGACGCTGCCGCCGACGTCCAAGAAGGCTTCATCCAGGGAGAGGCCCTCGACCAGCGGAGTGAAACGAGCAAAAACAGCGAAGATCTCGGCGCTGTCGGCGCGGTAGTGGGCGCCGCGCGGCGCCACCACCGTCGCGGGCGGACAGCGGCGCAGGGCCTGCACCATCGGCATCGCCGAGTGGATGCCGAATCGCCGCGCCTCGTAAGAGGCAGCACAAACGACGCCGCGGTGGAGGCCGCCGACCACCACCGGCCGGCCGCGCAGCTCCGGGCGATCGCGCTGCTCGACGCTGGCGTAAAAGGCATCCATGTCGACGTGGACGATGTGGCGCTCGGGAGGCAAGGGCATGGCGCTCGACATTAACCCTCGCCTACCACCCTGCCAAGGCGGCGCGCGGCGCCTGCGGCCAGTGCCGGCGGCAACGGCCTTGCACGCCCCCCAGAAACTGGTGCAAAGAAGTCCGCCTGCGAAAGGATCTGCCCATGCGCGTCGCTCCCCTCTTCGCCGCAGCACATCGCCGGCTGTGTCTGGGAGGCGCCCCGTCCCAGCGGAATCACCCGGCAGAACAAGCCGACGCGGCTGGCTTACCCCCACCGCAAGCCACGCAGCCCTCGTCGCCGTCGCCAATGCCAATGCCGGCGGCGACGCCGCGCGCGCGGCGGACGGTGGCGATGCGTCCCTATGCGCCGGCACCGCCCGATGAGGCCCTGCCGCCGCCGCGCGTCGTGCTCGACTCGAACGAAAACCCCTGCGGCGTCCCAGCTAGCCTGGTGACGGCGCTGGCGCAATCGTGTGCGCAGCACCTGGCGCTGCCTGGGCTACATCGCTACCCCGCGCAAGACGCTGAGCGGCAGCTCCGTGAGGCCCTGCGCCTGCGCCTAGATGTGGCCGGCGCCGAAGTGCTCCTGGGCAGCGGCAGCACCCAGCTGATCGACGTGTTGCTGCGTGCCTTCGTCGACCCAGGGGCGGGTGAGCGGCTGCTGCTGCTCGACCCCTCTTTTATGGCCTTCGGCAATTTTGCCCGCCAGCAGGGGATTGCCATCGACACGGTAGCCTGGTCGCCGCACCATGGCCTCAACCTTCCCGGCCTGCTCGCCACGGTCACGCCGCAGACGCAGATGCTCATCCTGATCAACCCCAACAATCCCACTGGCGATCACGTCCCGGCGGCAGCGCTGCGGGCGTTTCTGGCCGCCGTTCCGGCGCATGTGGTGGTGGTGCTCGACCAGGCCTATGTCGAATACGTGACGGATGAAATAGAGCCGCCCTGCGCCGAGCTGCTCGATCTGCGAGAGAACTTAGTGATCCTGCGTACGCTGTCCAAGGCTTGGGGCCTCTCGGGCCTGCGGCTGGGATACGCGCTGGCCCGACCGGCGCTCGCTGCCCTCATCCGCCAGCAGCTTACCCCCTACAGCCTCACCTCCCTGAGCCTGGCGCTGGGGCTCACCGCCGTGCAGCACCCGCCCTACCTCGCCGAAGTTGGTGCCCGCAACGGCGCTGCGCGCGCGCAGATGCGCGCCGCGCTGGTCGATCTGGGTTTCTTTGTCGTTCCCAGCCAAGCCAACTTTCTTTGCGTTGACTTTCGCCGCGACCCTGCCCAGGTGGAGCGCGCCCTGCGACGATGCGAGATCAGCATTCGGCCGCTGTTTGAGCCTCCCGGCCCTAAAGGACCGGGATTCCTGGAAGCAACATGACAATTCATGCCGCGTCGGGGATACGCACGTCTTTGGCCGGACTTTTTCGCCGTCGCCTCGGTAGCGCTTTCACTGCGA
>JBBSTS010000321.1:0-2257 GCA_038235675.1 Myxococcota bacterium
GCGGCAGCCTCGCGAGGGCTTGGCGCTCAGGGCAAGGCGCGACGACGAGGCATATCATTGATATGGCGAGGAGGAGCAACGCAGTCCTGGGCGTCAAGAGCCGAAAGAATGGTGCAAAGATCTGTCAGACGGGGCACTGGTCCTCGCAGAGCGGCGGGCGCTGCCGCTTAGCCGGCGGCAGTGCCTCCCTCTTGCTGGAGGCGACGACGTGCCACCGGCAGGGCGACCCCCGCCGCCTGCAGCGCCCGCAGCCCCTCGATCACCATCTGCGTCTTGGCGGCGTTGAGGCTGGCGCGCGGCGCCCAAAAGGTGACCGCGAAGGTGGCGCCCAAGTCGGTGTAGCCGGTGCAGACGATGACCGGCGCCGGCGAGTTGAACACCTCGGTGGCCTGCTTGCCGACGCCGGCGAGGATCTCACAGACGCCCCGTAGCTCCTGGTCGGCCGCAACCATGAACTCCAGGGTGGCGCCGGCGGTGTCGAAACGGGTGAGGTTGGTCACCGCGCTTTGCAGCAGCATCTGGTTGGGCAGGCGGACGAACACCTTGTCGGGCGTGCGCAGCTTGACACTGAGCAGGTCGACCGAGAGGATCTCGCCGGTAACGCCATTGGAGGTGATCTGGTCGCCGACGCTGAAGGGCTGCTCGATGAGCAAAAAGATGCCGCTGATGAGGTTGGAGACCGCCGTCTGGGCGGCAAAACCGATGGCGACGGTGAACACCCCGGCGGCGCTGAGCAGGACGCTGAGGTCGAAGCCGAGCAGGGTCAGCACCGAGCTGATGGCGATGCCGTAGCCGACCCAGCTTATCGCCCGCGCCAGCAGCATCTGCTGGTGGGGCCGCAGGCGATGGTCGGCCAGCCGGCGCATGGCGCGGCGCAGGGTGGGGACCACCACCAGGGCAGTGGCCAGCACCAGGCTGGCGCGCAGCAGCACCCAGGCGCGGCCGACGGGCGGGAGGTCGACGAGGGAGGCGGGCATGGGGATGGGCATGGGAGTCTCCTGAGCGACCAAAGAGTCGGCGGCCCTGCCAATCACAGATCCCTGCCCATCGCAACGTATTTAGCCAAACCGACGGGCCCCCTTGTA
The DNA here is from genome assembly GCA_038235675.1 of Myxococcota bacterium. Classification (GTDB taxonomy): domain Bacteria; phylum Myxococcota; class XYA12-FULL-58-9; order XYA12-FULL-58-9; family JBBSTS01; genus JBBSTS01. The sequence continues at coordinate 1,086 of JBBSTS010000321.1, forward strand.
TGCTTGCTTGACCCCAAGGAGACGAGCCAATGCCCGACAGCATCCGTGTAAACCTCAACGAAGTTGAGACGCGTCAAAGCAGCCTGCGCCAGACTCCCAACACCAGCTTTGGCGAGCAGTTCAAGAGTGGCCTGGCTCAGGGGGCCTCGGTGGTGGGCAACACCGCCGCTGCCGCCGGCTACAGCATCCCCGGCGCCTCGGTCGTCGGGGCGGCCATCCAGAACGTCGGCGCCCTGCGCAACAGCGGCAGCAACTTCAGCGCCGTTTCCCCCACCGCCGGCGGGCTCAGCAACGTCTCGGGCGGCAGCGGCCTGGGATCGACCACCCTCAACGCCACCGGCATCACCTCGGGCGTCGGCGGCACCGGCAGCGTCGCCGCGGCCAACGGCATGAGTGCGAACGACCCGTCCACCAACCTGATGAACGCCACCCAGCAGATGACCGAGCTGAACCAGACCTTCAACCTGCAGTACCTGCAGCTGCAGGAGCAGCAACAGCAAGACAGCCGTGAATTTACCGCGCTGTCCAACGTCATGAAGTCCAAGAGCGACACCGCCAAGAACAGCCTCAGCAACATCAAGTAAATTCGTTGCCTTGCTCGCCAAGTGCTGACACTCTTTGGGCTTCATCCAAGAGCCTCTCAGGGAGTACAGCATGCAGCTAGGAATGGTCGGGCTGGGGAAAATGGGCGCCAACATGGCCGAGCGTCTGGGAAAGGGCGGCCACCACATCGTCGCCCACGACCTCAGCGAGGCGGCGGTCAAGAAGGCGCAGGAGAAGGGCGCCGAGGGTGCCCACAGCATCGCCGCGTTGTGCGAGAAGCTCAGCGCGCCGCGCATCGTCTGGGTGATGGTTCCGTCCGGCGCCGCCACCGAGACCACCCTGACCCAACTCGCCAGCCACCTGCAGGCTGGCGACATCCTCATCGACGGCGGCAACAGCAACTACAAAGACAGCCAGCGACGCGCCAAAGAGCTGGGCCAGCGCGGCCTCAAGTTCGTCGACGTGGGCACCAGCGGTGGAGTCTGGGGCCTACGTGAGGGCTACAGCATGATGGTCGGCGGCGAAGTGGCCACCGTCGAGGCCCTGCGCCCCATCTTTGCCACCCTGGCCCCCAGCCGCGACCTCGGGTGGGGCCGCGTCGGCCCCGCCGGCGCCGGCCACTTCGTCAA
>JBBSTS010000322.1:0-2248 GCA_038235675.1 Myxococcota bacterium
GCGCGGGCGGCGGCGAAGTCTTCCGGGTCGTCCTTGAGGGCAGCAAGCAGCGCCTTGCCTTGGGGGGCCGTCAGGGGGGTGCCGGCCTTTGCCGCCAGGCCCACCGCCAAAGCGACGTCACGCAGCGTCGCGGCGCGGCCCGAAAGCGCCGAGAAGGCGGCGGGATCGTCGAAGCGCAGCGGGTCGAGCAGGCGCAACAAGGCGTGGTACTCGAGCGGGTCGAGGGCCATCGGCGTCGCGGTCAACAACAGCAGGTGGCGGCTGCGCGCCGCCAAGCCTTCGACCAGGCGATAGGCGGGATTGCCGCCGTCCTTGGGTCGCCAACGCAGGTGATGGGCCTCGTCGCAGATCACCAGGTCCCAGCCGACGCCGTCGAGCTGCATCGCCAGCTCCGGGTCGGCCACCAGGCGGTCGAGCGACACCACCATGCGCTGGTGGGCCTCGAAGGGGCTTAGCTCGGGAAAGTCGCGTGCGGCGTCGCTGAGCCGCTCGTCGTCGAGAAGCACCAGCAGCTCGTGCGCCTTGCGGTACATCTCTCCCAGCCACTGGACCGCGAGCGATTCGGGGGTGAGGATGAGCACCCGGGTGGCCCGCCCCTCGTGGCGTAGGCCGGCGTAGATCAGCGCCGCCTCCACCGTCTTGCCGAGTCCCACCTCGTCGGCAAGCACCTGGCGCACCGGTTCGTGCTCGAGGGCGCGGGTGGCCACGTCGATCTGATGCGGCAGCCAGGCAACGCGGGCGCCCAACACCGCGGCGTGGCCGGAGCGCCGGCCACAGGCGGCAAGCTGCAGCCCCTGCAGGCGCGCCCGCACCACCTCTGGGTGCACCAGGTCCAGCCCCGCCAGGCGCTCTTTGGCACCGGCGTCGCGCACCGTCGGCAACAGTTCGGTCTCCAGCACCTCGGCGCCGCTGTCGAGGCGGTAGCGGGCGCAGCCGCTGGCGTCCTCCGGCAGACGGGCGCTGATTTTGGCGGCGCCGCCGCCGCGCAGGTCCACCCGCTCGCCAACGCTCAGGGCGTAGCGCACCACCCCCAGCTCGCGGGTGCGGGTGGTGTACATACGGTCCTCTTGCAGGCGGGCAAAGCGCACCGTGATGCGGGAGCCGTCACGGACCGTGACGACACCGGTGCCCAAAGAAGGGTCGCTCGGGCACCAGATGAGCTGTCCCACCGCGTTGGGAATATGGGAGGTTGCCGACAAGCCCCGCGGCCTAACAGCAGGAGTCAGAAGGCGCAAGCACTTGCTGCCGGCAAAGGTTTCGGCGTAGAGGGAAGAAATGACTCACAGCCTGCGCCTGGCGCTTTTACTGGCCACTTGCCTCGCCGCTTGCCGCCACGGCCTGCTGCCCGGCACAGCGGTGACCGACACGCCCGACAACCGCGCCATCTACCTGCTGCTCGGCCGCGTTCGCGAAGCGCTACAGGAGCGCGACGCCCCCACCCTGCTGGCCATGGTGTCGACGCACTACTTCGAGGACAATGGCACCATCGATCCGCGCGACGACTACGGCTACACCGAGCTCAAAGAACGCCTGCTCAAAGACAGCATGGACACCGCCAAAGAGGTGTACGTCAGCTTCGAGGTGCACGAGATAGGCGTCCAGGGCGACCACGCCTTCGCCGACATCCGCTACAACTCGCGCACGCGCCTGGAGCTGCCCGCTGGCCGCCTGTGGGACTCGCACGGCGACTTCGACCGCATCGAATTCGTCCGCGAGGGGACCGTCTGGAAGATTTCCAGCGGCCTATAGCGGCGGCGGCCCCAAGGGCGAGCTCGGGTCGTAGCCCAGCAGGTCGGAAGGGTCGATGTAGGTGCCGTCGAGGCGGATGCCGAAGTGCATGTGCGGGCCGGTCACCCGGCCGCTGCCGCCCACCGCCCCCAACGTCTGACCACGGCGAACGTGGTCGCCGGTGCGCACGGTCACCTGCGAGAGGTGGAAGTACATCGAGAAGAGCCCCTCGCCGTGGTCGAGAAATAGGGCGTTGCCAGTGAAGTAAAAGTCCTGCGCCGCCAGTGCCACCACGGCGTCGTTGGTGGCCCACACCGGGTCCCCCACGGCGCCGCGAAAGTCCTCGCCGAGGTGGCGGCTTTTGAGCTTGCCGTTGAAGGTGCGGCGCACGCCGTAAGGGCTGGTGGTGACCCCAGCGGTGGGAAAGACGAAGTTTTGCTGCCACTGGCGCGCGCGGTGGGGCTGGTCGAACATGTGGGCGATGACCTTGGCCTCCTGCTGCACCCGCGGCGGCGGCGCC
>JBBSTS010000323.1:0-2240 GCA_038235675.1 Myxococcota bacterium
CGGCGCTGGCCGCCTGGCTGCGGCCCCAGCTGATGCTGCCGGCGCGGCGGCCATGGCCGGCGGTGGCGCTGCTGGGCCCTGCCGACGCCGACTTTTTGGGCCTGCTGCACGCGCTGGGTTGGCTGGGGGTGGCGGTGCTGCCGTTGCCGCCGGTGCAGCCGGCGGCCGAGCGCCAGGCCACCTGTGCCGCCGCGGCGCGGGCGGGCGTGCGCCAGGTGCTCTGTGCCGCCGGCGCCGCCGAGCTGCCATGCGCCGACGCCGCGGGCCTCGCCGTTTTGCGCCTGCCGCCGCTGCTCACTGCTGCGGCGCCGCCGCTGCCGCCGGGCCCACGGGCGCCGGAGCGTTTTTGGCCATGGGCCGAGCAGCGGCTGCTCATCCTCAGCTCCGGGACCACGGGGCCACGGCGGATCTTGCCGCTGAGCACCTCGCAGCTGTGCCTCAACGCTTTTGGCAGCGCCATGCGCCTGGGCCACCTGCCGCACGACCGCTGGCTGTGCTGCCTGCCGCTGCACCACGTCGGCGGCCTGTCGATAAGCTTTCGCACCCTGTGGGCGGGCACCCGTATGGTCCACCACGAAGTTTTCGACGCTGCGGCGGTGGCCAGCGCTTTGGACGGCGGCCAGATCACCCACGTATCGTTGGTGCCGCAGATGCTCGAGCGCCTGCTGGCGGTGCGGCAGGGTGGCCCTTTCGCGCCAACGCTGCGGGTGATCCTGCTGGGCGGGGCGCCGCCGTCGGAGGCCCTCTTTCGCCGGTGCCGTGAGCTCGCGCTGCCGGTGGCCTGCAGCTGGGGCATGAGCGAGGCCGCCTCGCAGGTCGCCACCACCGAGGCGGGCGACTGGCGCACCGCGGCCGACTGCGGCCCGCCGCTGCCGATGGCCCGCCTGGCCGCGGGCCCCGACGGCCGCCTGCAGGTGCGCGGGCCGCTGGTGCGCGGCGGCCGCCTCGCCAGTGCCGACCTCGGCTGCCTCGATGGCGGCGGTCGGCTGACGGTGCGGGGACGGGCCGACGAGGTGATCCTCTCCGGCGGCGAAAACATCGACCCGCAGGAGGTCGAGGCCGTGCTGTGCGCGCATTCCGACGTCGCTGCCGCGGCGGTGGTCGGGCGCCCCGACGCGCGCTGGGGGGCGCGCCCGGTCGCCTACCTCGTCGCTGCGACGGTGGCCGGCAGGGCGGCGGCGGTCCCCAGCGATGCGGCCCTGCGCGCCTTCTGCAGCGCGCGTTTGCAGCGCTTCAAGGTACCCGACGCCTTCGTCTGGTGCGCCCAGTTGCCGCGCACCGAGCTAGGTAAACTGCGGCGCCTGGCGCTAGGGGAGCAGGCCCAGCCGCCGCAGCCCCGCCAAAAAGGCCGGCGCGGGATAAATCGGTCGGCCAGTGCGCGCCTCGATGAATGCGTGTACCGTCTGCAGGTTGGCGCACAAGGTGCCATCGGCGCGACAGATGGTGTACTGGTAGGTGATGGTGTGGGCCGAAAGCGACCGGACGCAGACGGCAACGGTGCAGCGCTCCCCCAGGTGCAGGGGCTGACGATGGTCGGCGCGGCTGTGGACCACCGGGGTGCACAAAGCGCCGCTGCGCAGCGCCACGTCCAGCGGCTGAGCGTACACCTCGGCCAGCATCTCTTCGAGGGCCGCCTGCGCGAAACGGTAGGTGGCGGCATAAAAGACGACGCCGGCCGCATCGGTGTCGTAAAGACGCGGCGTCATGGCATGGACATAGGGCATAAAATCTCTCACGCAACGCAGCAGAGGACGCAGCGGCAAAGCTACCGTGCCCGTCGCCGCGGCGCCAGCGGTTAATCCCATGCAGCCTTTTTCGCCTCCTAATGGGTCGTCGCCCGCCGCGCCGGTGCTCGCCACCCTCAGCGCTGTCGCCCGGCAGCAGGCCCTCGAAGGTTTGGCCGAGCAGCTTGGCGAGCTGCACCGCTACATGGGCGACGACCTGCGCCAGCTGGAGCAGGGGCTGCAGGCGTTGTTCGCCGGCCTGCCCGGCAGCAGATCGGCGCCGCGGCCCACCGAGCTGCCGGGACTGCGGGTGCGCGGCGCTGCCAATCACCTGCTGTCGCTCAGCGGCAAACGGCTGCGGCCGATGTGCGTGTTGTTGGCGGCACGCCTGGGCGCGCGGCCGATGGACGCCACCTTGCGCCAGGTGGCGATGGCCTGTGAGTTGGTCCACGCCGCCACCCTGCTGCACGACGACGTCATCGACGACAGCGCCGAGCGCCGCGGTGCCCCGGCGGC
>JBBSTS010000324.1:0-2234 GCA_038235675.1 Myxococcota bacterium
CCGCACGTCGGCGTCGCGCCGCTGAATTTTCACCGCCAGGCCCTCGACGATCGCGGTCTTGCCTACCCCGGGCGGGCCGACCAGGATTGGGTTGTTGGCGCGGCGCTTGCCCAGCACGTCGATGAGCGCCTGCATCTCGGCGTCGCGGCCGATGGCGCGATCGATGGCGTGCGCCGCGGCGCGCGCGGTGAGGTCGACGCTGCAGGCGGCGAGCGTCGGCGCGGCTTCGTCCGTGCTGCGTGCTGGCGGCAGCTCGACGGCGGCCGCTGCGGCTGCCCTGGCCTCCGCCGTCGGCGGCGCCACGGCGCGCAGCCGACGTGTCAGGCGCGGTGGCGTTGGCGCCTCGGGCGCCGCCGCTTGGTTCGGCGCGCCGGGCAGCCCATCAGGCGCCTCGGCGCCTTTGTCGGCGCTGCGCAGGGTGCGGAAGCGGCGCGGCAGGTTGCCGGTGATGTAGCTGACCGCGACGTTGCGCAGCCCCGTCAGGCCGACGCCGTGGCCGCCAGCAAGGCCCTGCAGCATGGCGTAGGCGCGGCTGTGGCGCATGCGGGTGATCGCCACCAGCAGGTGTAGGCAGTCGGCGGTGGCGGCCCCCGCCTGGGTGGCCACCTGCTCGGCGCGCAGGCGCAGGCTGCGCACCGCTTGCGGCGGCTCGTCGAGGAGGCTGGCCCGCGCCAGCTCGGCGCGGCAGATGTGGCGCTCGGCGAAGAGAACCTGGGCGCCGTTGTCGAAGTCGAACAGGGCCAGCAGCACCTCGCCGGTGGTGACGGGGCTGTCGCCGTGGGCGGCGAGGGATCCTGCGTGGGCGAAGGCCAAAGCGGCCTCTGCGGCGGGCGGGTTCTGCGGCGATCTGGAGGTCATGGTCTCGAAGTATGGCGCGGAGTGGGTGGGCGAACCAAGGCGCGCCGCTGCTTGACAGGCCGGCGCCGCAGCCGCCAGCATGGCGCATGCACACCTTTTTCTGCAGCAGAGCGGCCTTTCTGATCGCCTTCGTGGGTGTCGCCGGTTGCGCCACGTGGGTGTCGCCCAAGCAGCGTGAATCGGCGCGCATCAGCTACGACCTCGGGGTCGAGTCGCTCAACCGCCAAGATCTGCACACCGCCCTGCGCGAGCTGATGGCGGCGGTGCAAAGCGATCCACTGTTGCCGCAGGCGCACCAGGCCCTGGGCCTGGTGCTGCACACCCTGCACCACGACGCCGACGCCGAGGTGCATTACCGCCGTGCCCTGGCGCTCAAGACCGATTATTCTGAGGCCACCAACAACTTGGGGGTGCTGCTGCTGGATACCGGCCGCTATGCCGAGGCGATCGACGCCTTCGGCGTCGCCCTGGGCAACGTCCTGTACCCCACCCCCTACCTCGCCGAAGGCAACATGGGCTGGGCCTACTACCATCTCGGCGACATGGCGCAGGCGCGCCAGCACGTCGAGGCCGCGGTGCGCCTCGAGCCGCGCTTTTGCCGCGGCTATCAGTGGCTGGCGCGGATGGCTTGGGAGCAGGGTCCGGGGGTCGGCGAGGTGCCGCCGCGTGACGCCGAGGTGGCGGCGCAGATGGTGCAACACAGCCGCCGCTTCGTGCGTCACTGCCTCGAGGACGGGCAGGTGGCCAAGACCGTCGCGCCGACCTACCGCCAGCAGATGTTGTACTACCTAGGGATGGGGCTATGGGGCCAAAACGAGCCGCAGCGGGCGCTGGAGCAGTTTACCCAATGCACCGCGGGCCTCGACCCGGTGCGCCTGCGGGCGCCCACCGGCGAGGCGGCCGCCGACTTGAGCTACGCGCGGCGCTGTCAGCGCTCGGCCGCCGCCGTGGCGGCCGCCGCGGCGCTGTCGCCCTAGGCGATGCCGCCGCCGCTTGCGGTGGCCGAGGCGATCCTGCTGCGGCAGGTCAACGTCGGCGAGGCCAACCGGCTGGTCGAATTTTTGACCCCCGAGCACGGCCTGCTCAGTGCGCTGGCGCGCGGCGCGCGTGCCTCTCGCCGACGCTTCGGCGGCACCCTGGAGCTGTATGCCACCCTCGCGTTGCAGCTGCAGTCGGCGCGGGTAGGGGCTCCTTACATCCTGCAGGCCGCGGATGTACAGGAATTGCGCCTGCCGCTGCGGCGGAATTTCGATGCTCTGAGCCGCGCTGGCTGCCTGTGTCAGTGCGCCCGGGCGCTGGCCGCGCCGTCGCAGGCGGCGCCGCGCCTCTATTTCGTCCTGCGTCGCGCCCTCGACGCCTGCAGCGACGGGCGCGCA
>JBBSTS010000325.1:0-2233 GCA_038235675.1 Myxococcota bacterium
CCATCCTTACCGCCCTCGATCCAGCGCGGCAGGGGATGGTCGCCCTCCATGCCACCCAAGTGATCGCCTGCGTCAAAAGAGGCAGCGGCAAGACGCCGGTGCCCGCCGCCTGGCGCGCCCTGTTCCCCGCCGATGATCCGGGGCCCGCCCCTGCTGGGCTGTAAGAAATCAAGCTGCCCGCGGCGCGCATCGAAGGTGAGCGTGCCGCGGGCAGTTATTTTTGAATTTCTTTATGCAAAAATTATTTCCAGCCGGTCAACTCGCTGATCTTGGCCTGCAGCGCCGCGCCCATGACCGCGGAAGCGGCGATGTTGGGGTGGGAGCTGCAGCCCTTTTGCGTGGCGTCGACCAGGGCAGTGAACTCAAAGAAGGAGACCTTGCTGTCGGCCAGCGACGCCACCGCCGCCTGCACGTAGGAACGCCAGGTGTCCAGCTGATTGGCAACTTTTCCTGCCTCGGGAAAATTCGAGACGATGGGGCCGATGGCCAAAATAATGTAGGCAGACGGGTAGCGGCCACGCACCGTCGTGGCCAGACCCTGCAGCGCCGCCGTATAGCCCGCCTGATCCGGCAGCGCCGACACCGGCTGGTTGGCAAAATGGGCAAAGTCGTTGGTGCCCAAATTGATCACCACGACGCCCGGCTGGTCAGAAGGAGCGCTGGGAAACGTGTAAGCGCTGCTGCTGCTGGTAGGATCGATGAGCCCGTAAAGCGCCGGGATGGTCACCGAGTCGTTGGCGTCGAGGCTACGGTTTTTATAGACCCCTTTGCCCGACCAAGCGATGATGGAGTAATCGGCCTGCAGGGCGGTGGCGGCGACCACATCGTAGGCAGCGCGCACCTCTTCGAATTGCGGGTTTTCCCCACTGCAGTTGGGATCGGTGCCCAGAACGCCATAGCCACAGCTGAGCGAGTCGCCGATAAATTCGATCTTACGCTCGGGCAACACGGTGGGCTGCAGGGTACCGTCGGTGGTGAAGCCGATGAAGTTCAGGGTCCCAAAGGTTGCCTCGGTCACCTTGGTCAGGCGGGCGGTGTGCAAACCCGAGCTCACGGTGACGGTGACGTCGGTGTTGCCGGTGGCGCCGACCAGCTTTCGCGTCGGGGTCGCGCCGTCGACGGTCAGCTCGACGTAGGTCTGAGCCTGGGTTGGATCGGCCAGCGAGGCGCCGGCCAGCGACACCGTTGCCGTCACGCTGCTGCCTTGAAAGCGCGTCTCGGCCGCCGTGCCGGGCAGGGCCATCAGCACCAGGTTGGGATTGGTGGCGTCCACGCGCCCGAGGCAGGGTGGAATGGGCCCCCGCGCGTCGAGGCCGCCGCTGGCGGTGGCGGTGTTTTTGTTGCCTGTTTTACCACAGGCGCCCACGCACATCGCCAGAGCGAGGCAGGCAAAATAGGCCGGATGATTCGCGCGCATCGGCGCTCCTTGCTAATGAGGGTTGGTCTAACTTCTTTGTCGAAAGGCTAACGAAATGTTCACGGGCGTGCAATGGCCGCTGCTGCTGCTGTCCCTGTGCCTCAGCCCATCGCCGGCGCGTGCCGGCGGCCCATGCCGCAGCATGCACCTGGTCGCCGAGGTGGCTGCCGGCGGCCAGGTGGTGCGCGGGCGCCTGAGCTGTGCGCTGAGCCCGCAGCAGCCAGGCGACTCGGCGCCGCGACGGCTGCAGGTGCACGCCATGCCGCGGGCGCTGCAGCACCTGCAGGGCAGCGATGAGCTGCGCCTGCAGCGCTGGTACCCGCATGCATTCGGGCCAGCCCAGATGGAGATGTTCGTGGACGGCCGCGCGCTTTGCGCCCCCGGTGCCTGGCAGGAGGTGGAGGTGCCCCCTGGCGCCAGTGAGGTTTCCCTCGACTTCGTCACCCACGTCCCGCCGCGCGTCGAGCTGCTGGGCCGCCATCCCGGCGCCCTCGCCCTGCTGGGCGGCTGGCACCCGCGCTTCGCCCACCCCGATGCGCCCTACGACGCGCCGGCGAAGCTGACCTACGCCCTGCACCTCGCCGAAGCGGCGACGGGCTTCGTCGGCCGCCAGGCCTTCGCCAGCAGCGGCCCTATAACCCTGCGCGGCAGCCTCGATGCCGACGAGCTGCCCGCCTACCTCGCCCGCCCCGGTGGCCTGGAGGTTTTGCCGGCGGCGGCCGGCAGCCGACTGTTGTTGCCGCAGCTGATGCCGCGCCGCGTCAAGGACGCCCTGCGCGGGCCGTCGGGCAGCACCCTGCTGCCGCTGCTGCCGCC
>JBBSTS010000326.1:0-2228 GCA_038235675.1 Myxococcota bacterium
CGGCCAAGGGCGGCGCAGGGAGCACGGATGAGGCCGCGGGTGCAGCCCCCGTCGATGGCCCATCGACGACCTTCGGCGCCGGTGTCGGCGCCGCGCCATCGCGGGCGGCAGCCTGAATGCGTTGCTGCGCCTGCGCCTGTGCCTGTGCCGAGCGGCGCTCTGCGGCCCGCATGGCGGTGTCGGCGTGCAGCTGGGCCAAGTCGCCGAGGGTCGGGTTGGCCGACTTGATGGCCGCAAAGCTGGCGTCGGCTGGCGCTCGCCAGCGCCAGGCCCCCTGCAGGCCGGCCAGGCCCAACAGGGCGGTCAGCAGGCTGCCGGCCGCCATGCCCGTCAGGACGGGCAGCAGCACGGCGCGGCGCGGAGACGGCACCGACGCGGCCGCTGGCGGCGCCGGCGGCTGGGCGACGCCGGCGGGAAGGGCGTCGCCGGCGCTCACGAACGCACGGTAGTCCGGGTCGGCAAAGGGCGCCTCGGACGGGCATTGTAGCGGCGCGTTGCGCTGTTGCAGGGCCTGCTCACTGAGCAGCTCGCGCATGGTGGCCTCGAGGGCCGCCTGCGTCGCCAGAGGCAGGGCAACGAAGCCCAGGCCGTAGGTGGCATCGTCCGCAAGGCCACACTGGACCCAGCGCACCTCGCTCAGGAAGGTGCGTGCCGGCTCGGTGGCCCGCAGACAAAACTTGAGGCGCACGCGATCGCCCACCGACAGGCCCTTGGGGCCGCGGCAACAGAGCCCCGCGGTGGACAGGTTGGTGATGTTGACCTCGAAGGTCTCCTCGTAGCCGTCGAAGCTCAGCACCGCCGGGGCAGAGAAGTCCAAGCGCGGCGCGGTGCGTCCGTGGCCGGCCAAGCTGGCCACGGGGGTGGGCGCATCGCGGACGTTCTGCGGTGCCCAGCGGGCGGCCGCGACGCTCAGCGTCGTGGCGGCGCCGGCCACCGGTGAGGCCGACGGCGCGGGCTGCACGTCCATCTCGGTGAAACGGGGCTCCTGCTGCGTCGCCTGCAGCGATGCAGCCGTGGTGGCCCCGCCGTCGCCCGTCACGGCAGGCGGCTCAGCCGGCGGGGCGTGCGGCTCTAGTTCGCCCTCTGCGGGCTTCGACGGTGCCTGAGCGCTCCAGGCGGCGGCGACGTCGTCGGGCAGGCAGAGCGGCCCAACGGGGGCCGCCTCCTCTTGTGCCTTGGCCAGGGCTTCGTAGTCGGCATCGAACTCGAAGTGAAGGTCTGCCTCAACGGCCGGCGGCGGGGCACCGTGCCGCGTTGGCTGCGGCGCGTCGGGCGAAGCTGGCGGCGTCTCGGGCATCGCGTCGTCTCCACGTGGCAAGTGTGCAGCCTTGAAGTAAGGCGCGGAAGGGCACATAGGCGCAACCGCGGCGCTAGAAAAGTTGGGGAGGGTGTGCCACAAGCTCCCCATCGAGGCCACGCAGTCCCTCGAGGTATCCAAGGAGAAACTATGTCCGGAGTCAACGTCGTCTTTTTGGTGGGCCGCTTGGGGAAAGATCCCGAGATGCGCTACACCCCCAGCGGCGCACCCGTCGCCAATTTCACCGTCGCCACCAGCGAAAGCTGGAACGACAAAGAGGGCCAGCGCCAGGAGCGCACCGAGTGGCACCGCATCGTCGTCTGGGGCAAAAGCGCTGAGCTTTGCGGCCAATACCTCAAAAAAGGTCGCGAGGTCTGTATCGAGGGCCGCATCCAGACCCGCGAGTGGATGGATCGCGACAACAACAAGCGCTACACCACCGAAGTCGTCGCCAACAAGGTCACGTTCTTGGGTAGCCGCAACGACGGTGCGGGTGCGGGTGCGGGTGCAGGTGCAGGTGGCCCCCCCCAGCGCAGCGAAAATGCCCCTGCCTCCTACGGCCGCGGCAATGGCGGCGGCAGCGGGAACGGCGGCGGAAATCAAGGTCAAAACCACCAAGGTGGCGGCGGCGGTGGTGGTGGATCCGATCCAGCATTCGACTACGGTCCGGCCCCATCCGAAGACGATGTGCCCTTCTAGGAATGATATAATTATATTCGCATACTTTCCCCCTGTGTTGCCCCTCAGCAAACACAGGGGGATTTCTGCCAGAAGATCGAAAAGTTATTTTTTTGTCGATTCGTACTTCTTAATTGGTAACTATTCAGCTCCAACACCAGGGGTGTAGAAAAACGCGTGGCTCGATCGGCAGACAAAGCTTTACGTCACAGGGGCCAGTAAACAATTCGTCTTGGCACGCAGTGCTGGTTGC
>JBBSTS010000327.1:0-2221 GCA_038235675.1 Myxococcota bacterium
GAGACTCTATGTTTTTTCACCTTCCAGACCGAGGAATTGCACCATGTTGAAGCACTCCAAATCTTATTTGACTGGCCTGTGCATCGCCGGCTTGGGCTTCAGCGCCCTGTCCGCTTGCGACAAAACCGAGGAGCATCCCGTCGCCCCTGAGGCTGCGCCGGCAGCCGCGCCCGCACCGGAGCCGGCGGCCCCCGTCGTCGACGCGCAGGCCGAGGCCAAGGCCAAGGCTGAGCAGATGCAGAAGGACGCCAAAGAGGCCCGTGACAAGGCCCAGGCAGAGCTCAGCACCCAGGTCGATGGGCTAACCGAGAAGCTGACTGCACTGAAGGGCAAGGCGACCGGCCACTCCAAGCAGGCCAACCTGAAGATGAAAAAGGCGCTCAACACCGCCGAAATGCAGCTGAAAAACCTGCGCGACGAGACCAAAATGTTGGGCAGCGTCGGCGAGGATAAATTTGTGGAGAGCAAAGAGCGCCTGCAGAAGGCGCTGGCCATCGCCACCAAGGCGGTTGAGCACCTGGTGAGCCCGGGCAGCGAGAAGAAGCACAAATAATTTAGGTTTTGCGGGGGCGAGTCGGCGCTTGGTCGCCTCGTCCCCACAGATCGGCGGCCGCAGTTTGCTTTGTGCAATGCCGCCATGGTAGGTCCTCCGCGCCATGCACCTTCTTTTTTTCGCCCCCATATGGGCCGCCTCAGCGGCCGTCGCGGCGCCCGCCGCAGACCCCGCGCAGATGCCAGGCCCCTTGGCCGGCGTCGGCGCCGTGGTCCCCTACCTGCTGATCTTCATGGTCATCTATCTGTTGGTGGTGCGTCCGAGCAGCCAACAGCGCCAGGCCCAGCAAGCGATGCTGCAGGGCCTTAAAAAGGGTGACGAGGTGATCACCAGCAGCGGCGTTTACGGCCGCATCGTCAGCCTGGAAGAGAAGGTTGCGGTCCTCGAGGTGGCGGATAAAGTGCGTATCCGTCTGCTCCGCGACCGCATCGCCAGCTTGGCGACGCTGCCCGCCCAAAAATAACGCGCGAGACGTCCCCGACATGCCGCGAAGCTTTTATCTGCGCTTGACCACCCTCTTGAGCCTGTGCGCGCTGGCCGTGTACCTGCTCTACCCCTCCTACTTTTACTACGTGCGCGCCACCGAGGCGCAGCGCGGATCCAGCGCCAGCTTCTGTGCTGCACTGCCAAGGTGGGCCCACTGCGCCAAGCTCAACCTCGGCCTGGACCTGCAGGGCGGCATGCACCTGGTTCTGGGCGTCGAGGTCGACAAGGCCCTCGAGCACCGCACCGATCGGCTCGCCGATGCCCTGCGCGACAGCCTGCTGCGCCAGGGCCTCGGCGAGGTGACGGTGAGCAAGGCGCCGCGCAGCACGCGCATCGATCTGGGCCACATCGAGGCCGCGCAGCGCGCCGCGCTCGACGCCCTCTTGCGCAAAGAGTTTGGCATGCTTGAAACGAGCCCCCAGGGCGAAGGCCTGCAGCTGCGCATGGCCGCCGCCGAGCAGGCGCAGCTGCGTCGCAGCGCCCTGGAGCAGTCGATCAAGACCATCCGCAACCGCGCCGACAAGCTGGGGGTCACCGAGCCGACCATCGCCCAGCGTGGCAGCGACCAGATCCTCATCCAGCTGCCGGGGATCAAAGATCCGCAGCACGCCATCGACGTCATTGGGCGCACCGCTCAGCTCGAGTTTACCCTCCTCGACCCGCTGGCCTCGCGCGCCCTGCGCGGCGCCGATCCTACGGCGATGCCAGCGCAGGTCGTCCGCCGCGTCGACCGCGTCAACCGTGGCATCTATTTTGAGCTGCCCGAAGGCCAAGCGACGGCCGTGGCAGCTTGGTTGGAGGGCCGCCTACCGGTCACCAGCCAGCTGGCGTTCGGCGGCGCCACCACGGAGATGGGGCAGGAGCGCCCAGGCTTTTTGCGCACCTACGTCCTGCAGGCTCGCCCAGGGATCACCGGCGAGTATCTGATTGAGGCCAAGGTGATGCAGGACCCGCAGAACCAGGCCAATTTCGACGTCAGCATGACCTTCGACGCGGAGGGTGCAAAGATCTTCAAGAAACTAACCAGCGAGCACGTCGGCGAGGCCATGGCCATCGTGTTGGACGGCAAGGTGTCGTCGGCCCCGCGGATCACCGAGTCCATCGGCGGCGGCTCGGCGCGCATCACCTTGGGGCGCGGCGGCGAAGCGAATAACAAATATCATCACTCCAGAGACCATGCCC
>JBBSTS010000328.1:0-2206 GCA_038235675.1 Myxococcota bacterium
CATCGGCGTCATCGGCTGTATGGCCGAGCGCGAGGGTGAGGGGATCTTCGCGCGTGCGCCGCACGTCGATTTGCTCTGCGGCCCCTCCGACCTCGACCGCCTGCCGACGCTCATCGACAACGCCCGGCGGACGCGGCAGGCCCAGGTTAGCCTCGCCGGCCATCGCTCGCGCCGCAGCAGCACCCAGCAACGGGCAGCCGAGAAGCTCGAGGGGCTGGACCTGGCTCGCTTCACCTCGCCGATACAAAATCGTTTCTCCGCCTACGTGCGCATCACCCGCGGCTGCAACAAGTTCTGCGCCTTTTGCGTCGTCCCCTACACCCGCGGCCCTGAGGTGCACCGCAGCCGCGTCGCCCTGGTCGACGAGGTGCGGCGCCTGGCCGACCGCGGCATCCAGGAGGTCACCCTGCTGGGGCAGACGATCAACCACTGGCAGCACCCGCACGACGGCGAAGTCGAGCGCTTCGCCGATTTGCTCTTCGCCCTGCATGAGCAGGTGCCGCAGCTGCCGCGCCTGCGCTTTTTGACCAGCTACCCGCGCGATTTCAGCGACGCCGCCCTCGACGTCATGGCCGCCTGCCCGCGGATCTGCCGCTATCTGCACGTGCCGGCGCAGAGCGGCTCCAACGCGGTGCTCAAGCGCATGAACCGCGGCTACACCGTCGAGCAGTACCTCGACTTCATCGCCCGCGCGCGCGCGCGCATGCCCGACCTCTGTCTGGCCGGCGACATGATCGTCGGTTATCCAGGTGAGACCGATGCCGACCATGCTGCCTCCTTGGCACTGCTGCAGGCGGTACGCTTCAAAAGCTGCTACGTCTTCAAATACTCGCCGCGCCCCAACACCGTCGCCAGCCGACGGCTGGTCGACGACGTCCCCGATGCGCGCAAAAAAGCGCGCAACCAAGAAATGCTCGTGCAGCAGGCGGAGATCGGCCGAGAGCTTCTGGCGCGCCACATCGGTGCCGAACTGGAGGTTTTGGTGGAGAGCAAGACGCGCCTGCGCCAGCGCACTGCCGCGCGCGCGCCGCTCATCCAGCTGGGCCAGGCGGCGCGCCACCTCGGGCCCGAGCAGACGCGCCTGATCGGCCGCACCGCCGGCGATGAGCTGGTGGCCTTCGATGGGCCGGAGGCCCTCATCGGCCACTACGCCCGCGTGCGTGGGATCCGCGTCACGCCGCTGACCGTCTTCGCCGAGTACCTGCCAGGCTGAGCAGCGTCAGAGGGCTGCCGCTGAGATGCGCGCTAAGGTTTGTTGCCCTGCGGCGGTCGCAGGCGGTTGAGCAGCTCAGGGCGCGGTATCCCTGCCACCGTCTCCTCGCTCATGGTGGCGGGCAGCTCCCCCAGGTCGGCCTGAACCACCTGGATCACCGCACTGCCGATGAGCACTCGGTCGCCGGCGGAGAGCACCGCGCTTTTGACCCGCTCGCCGTTGACGAAGGTGCCGTTGGTGCTCTGCAGGTCGTGCAGGGTCAGCGTCGTGCCGCGCACTTCCAGGCGCGCGTGCCGGCGCGACACCAAATCTTCGACCAGCATGATCTCCGCCTCGGCCGTGCGGCCAAAGGTGACCTCGCCGCTGCTGGGGAGGGAAAAGTGACCCCCCTGATACTTGCCGCCGATAAAGTTGAGGACGAACTGAGGCATGAGATTGGCTCCACAGCAGGTTAGGTAGGCACCAAACGAAGGTAGCGCCGCGCCAGCCTGCCCTCTGGCGTGCGCGCCGGGATGCTGCGCCAGAGGCGCTGCGCCGCCTCGCGCTCGCCCAGGGCATAGCGGCACAGGCCCAGCTCGAGGTGCAAGGCTGGCGCCTGAGGCTGCGTTGCGCGCGCCTGCTCGAGCAGGGCGATCGCCTGCGCCGGCCGCTCTCGTTCTCGCAGCGCGGCAGACTCGCGCACCAGCAGCGCGACGTTCTGTGGCTGCAGCTGGCGCGCCTGACGCAGCTGCTGCAGCGCCAGCTCGGGCAATTGGGCGCGGCGGTAGGCTGCCACCAGCTCGAGGTGTTGGTCCAGCAGCTGATCGGCGACGAAAGGATCCAGGCCCAAGGGTGCGTCGACACAGCGCGCGGCGGCGCGCTGCTGCTGTTCCCGTGCGGCCTCGTAGTCGCCCAGATCGTTGTGCAGCACCGCCAGGCTCAGCGCCGCTTCAGTGTGGCCCGGATCGCAGCGCAGCGCCTCTTCCCAGGCCGTACGCGCCAGGGAGAACAGGC
>JBBSTS010000329.1:0-2199 GCA_038235675.1 Myxococcota bacterium
CCTGTCCCTGGGCGAGGCCATCAGCCACTGGGCGCCAGACGCACTGCAGCTGCCGCCGCTGGCGCACGGCAGCCTGCGGCTTGGCTGTGTCGTGCTGCTCGCTGTCTTGGTGGCGCGGGCCCTGTTGCGTCAGGGGGTGCGGCCCTTCGTCGAGCAGGTGAGCGTGCCCAAACTGGACGGCACCCTCAGCCATCATCACCACCACCATTGCGTCGCGCCCCCCTTGCAGGCCCCCCTGCCGCTCGGTTAAACCCCGCGCCATGTCATCTGCCGCAAAACCGCCGCAGGTTGCCACCTTCGCCCCCGGGGCGAAGGTGACGGCCACCTTTAAAACCTCCATGGGCACCTTCGTCTGCACCCTGTTTGCCGACAAGTGTCCCATCACCGTCGGCAATTTCGTCGGCCTCGCCCGCGGCGAGACGCCTTGGACCGATCCGCAGGGCAAGTCGGTCAGCCGTCCCCTCTACGACGGCACCATCTTTCATCGCGTCATCCCCGACTTCATGATCCAGGGCGGCGATCCTCAGGGCACCGGCACCGGCGGCCCCGGCTACCGCTTTGCCGACGAATGTCATCCCGATCTCACCCACGGCAAAGCGGGCACCTTGTCGATGGCCAACGCCGGCCCCAACACCAACGGCTCGCAGTTTTTCGTCACCGACGCCGCCACGCCCTGGCTCGACGGTCGCCACACGGTCTTCGGCGAGGTCAAAGAGGGCCTCGAGGTGGTCAACAAGATCGCCCACGCCCCGAGTGCCGGCGCCGACCGGCCACGCGAGACCATCACCTTGGAGCAGGTCCGCGTCGACGTCACCTGAGGCGCGCTCACGCGCCAGCCAGGGCCGCACCGTGGCCTTTGTCGCCTGCTGGCTGGCGCTTTTGGCCGCCTCACCGGATGACGGCGAGCTGCGGCGGCTGCGGCGCGACCTGCGCTGCCCAGCCGCTTTGCCACCCCGCGCCGATGGTCAGCCGACCATGGCGGTGGCGATAATGGTGGGGGCATCCCAGATCAGTCTGCGCGGCAGCCAGGCCCTGCAGCTGATCTACCCGGTGTGGGCCTCGCCCGAGCGCCTGCGGCGCTGCCAGCTGGCTGCCGGCCAGACCTTGCGCGTCGTTCCCCAAGGCACGACCGGCCTGCGCCTGGATGCTGGCGCGCCCACTTTGTCGCAGGCCGTCGATTTCGTCGCCCT
This sequence comes from Myxococcota bacterium, assembly GCA_038235675.1. GTDB lineage: Bacteria > Myxococcota > XYA12-FULL-58-9 > XYA12-FULL-58-9 > JBBSTS01 > JBBSTS01. The sequence continues at coordinate 1,191 of JBBSTS010000329.1, forward strand.
GCGCGCGGCGGGTGGCGCCGCGATCGAGGTAGATGCAGTGCCCTTTGCCCAGGGCTATGCCTGGGCCGGCCAGGCCCGCCGCCGCTTCGTCGACGAGCTGCGGCTGGTAAGTGACGGGCAGGGCCGCCTCACGTTGATAAATTACCTCGGCGCCGAAACGCTGCTGCAGGGGGTCGTCCCCGCTGAAATGCCCGCCCAGGCGCCGCTCGAGGCGCTCAAAGCCCAAGCGGTCGCCGCCCGCAGCACCCTTTTCGGCACCGGCGGTCGGCGCCACCGCGGCCAGCCCTACACCCATTGCGCCGAGCAGCACTGCCAGGTCTACGGCGGCGCCGGTGCCGCCCAGGCGCGCACCACCACCGCCGTGCTCGCCACCTACGGGCAGGTGTTGCGGCGCGAGGGACGCGCGGTGGAGGCGGTCTACTCGGCCAACTGCGGCGGCTTTAGCGAGGACAACGACGCCGTCTGGGCTCAGCCTGCCCATCCCAGCCTGCGCCATCGCGCCGATTTTGCTGCCGGACGCATGCCGGCCTGGCTGCAGGGCGGCGTGGGCGAGGCGCAGGCTGCCGCCTACGTGAGCGAGGCGCTGCCAAGCTACTGCGCCGTCGTCGCCGGCGGCCGCAGCGACACGTTTCGTTGGCGGCGCACTTTCACCGGCGCCGACCTTGCTGGCCGCGTCGCCAAACGCTGGCCGCAGATTGGGACCCTGCGCGAGGTGGTCATCGCCGGCCGCGCCCCAGGCGGCCGCGTCACCTTGGTGCGCCTGCAGGGGAGCGCCGGCCATGCCACCCTCGCGCGCGAGCTGCCGATCCGACACTTCTTCGACAACCTGCGCTCTGCAACCTTTATCCTGCGCCCACAGCGCGATGCGCTCGGGCAGCTGCAGGCCCTCACTTTCGTCGGCGCCGGCTGGGGCCACGGGGTGGGTATGTGCCAGGCGGGCGCCATCGGCCGTGGCCACGCCGGCCATTCCTATGGCCGCATTCTGGCGCACTACTACCGCGGCGCCGAG
>JBBSTS010000330.1:0-2193 GCA_038235675.1 Myxococcota bacterium
CAGAAATCACCGAGTCATCAGAGCCCACCGGGACCGCAGAGGTCATCGAGGCGATCAGCGCGAGCGAGGCATTGCGCCCCGCCGATGCTGGCGCGCCCAGCGCCGAGTCCACGCCCCAGGCCGATGGCGCCGACGCGCCGCCTGCACCCGCGCCGAACGAGAAGAAGCACGCTGATCCGAAGCCCCCCCGCGGTGAGCGAGAGCAGGGTGGACGGCGCGGGCCGCGCGGCAAGGGCGGCGAGCGGCGGCCCGAGGGCGAGGCCAAAGGCGGCGCGGAGCGCTCCGAGCGTCGGCCCCCCAAAGAGGCGCCCCGCAGGGAGCCGCCGCGCGAGGCGAGCCCAGAAGCCGTGGCGGCGGTGGTTGCCGCGCTGGCAATCGACGAGAAAAAGGCCGCTTTTTTGGCCAACTCGGTGAATTTGGCCGGCGCTCGCCTGGAGAAGGTGCGGCTGGTGCGCGTGGTGCAGGTAGAGAAGGCACCCGGATCGGCGGTCACCCTCGGCGAGGCTGCCTACCTCCTGGATATGTTTCAGCCGCCGGCCAGTGCGCAGCGCAAGCCGGATCGCGACAAGAAGGACGGCAAGAAAAAGAAGGGCAAAGGCGGCCGAGACCGCGACCGAGATGGCCGTGGCGGCGGCCCGGGCCGCGATGCCAAGCCCAGGCCAGCGGGGCGCTAACGCGGCGCTGACATAGCTGTGCTGCGCTGCTGCCGTCGCCCGCGGCAGCAGGGTTAAGCCTTATAGCCCCTCACTCGGGCCTGCCGCATTTATTTTTTCGGCTCAGCGTCAGACGGCGGCACGGTAGGCACCACATCCTGTTTCAGCTTCGCCGAGCGCCTGCGCTTGGGCGCATCCGGGCGGGGACGACTGCGTTGGCGCTCCAGCTTCTGCATCGTCTCTTGAACCTTGCTGGGGCCGACGGGCAAGGACGGCGACTCGACCACCGCCGGCGGCAAACCAAATTTTTTCCGCTCGGCGTTGGCTTCCTGGACCTTACGCCACTGCAGGGCGCGCACTTGAAATTCTTCTGCAGTCAGATTCGGGAAATGATTGCCCATGGGTTATCCTTCGAATCCTTGAAGTCTAACACCGTCGTGGAGGGTGGTCGACTTTTTATGGGGCCACGGCCAACCGGCCGACGGCGAGCTGCCTTACATAGGGGGCGAGCTCGGCAGCTGCAAGAAATTTCGCCTGGGGGGGGGCCGAAGCCCCGCCCCACACCACCTGCAACATGGGCGCGGCGGTGGCCGGCGGCACCGTGCTGCCGATCAGCGCCCCCAGGCGACTCTCGTCGCCGAGGGTGCCCTGCGCAACGAACAGCAGCGGCAGGTGCTCGGGGGCGTTGGCGCGTGCGGCGATGCGCAGCAGCTGTGCCTGGCGCTCAGGGAGGGCTGGCGGCAGGGGGAAGAGGCTGGCGCGGCAGCCGGTCAGGGCCATCAGCGCGCGGCACAATGGCGAGCTGTCGGCGGCCAGGGGCTCCGGCTGGGCCGCAGCAGCCGCCGCGTCGAAGGCGTGCTGTGCCTGCTCCAGCCACATGCCCCAGGGGCCGGTGCTCAGCGCGATGGGATGCCAGGTGCTGCGTAGCCGCGATGGCTCGCCGGCGAGCTTCTGCGCCACGAAGAGGCGCACCGAAGGCGGAGGGTCGCGAAACATCCGCAGGATGAGCTGTGGATTTTGGAGGGTTGCGCCCTGCAGGGCGGTGGCGAAAGCGAGCCCTGCCTGTACCGGCGCTGCAGCGTCGGGCGGCAAGAGGGCGGCGGCATGGTCGGGCGAGCGCCGGTCGTGCATGCTGCCGCGGTGGACGGCGCCGATCCGCTGCTCGCGTCGGGCGCGCTGCTCTTCGTCCTCCGGCGTCGTGCCCAGCTCGCTGGCGACCAGGCGCAGGGCACTGAGCTGGTTGAGGCGCGCCTCCTGGACCGAGAAGACCTCCGACCAGATCTGCGCCAGCAGAGGCTGGCTGGCGAGCAACTCGCGCTGCTTCTGTTGCGTCAGGCCAGTGGCCTCGAGCTGCCGCTGCAGGCCAGCCTGCTGTTGGTGCGCGCCGCGGACGGCGGCGGCGGGCACCCTGTCTTGGCCCTCGGCGGCGGCAACGGCGGCAGTTCCCTCGAGCTCGGAAGATGGGCCGCTCCCCGACGCCTGGTCTGCCGCTGCACGCGTCGACGATGGTCGAGCCGCCTCCCAATGGTCGCACAGCGCC
>JBBSTS010000331.1:0-2176 GCA_038235675.1 Myxococcota bacterium
ACCAAGTGCCCGGCCGCCAACCGGCGCAGCACACCACCGTCGTGGTACAGGTGGACGAAGGCACGCCGCTGCGGATTGCGCGCATCCAATTCACCGGCAACACCGCTTTGCCCAGCTACCTCCTGGAGCACCAGTGCCGCGCCCTTTTGCAGCGCGAGCTGGGCGACGACCCAGCCTTCGAGCCGCTGCGCCCATTCGATCAGCGCCGCCGCAGCGGCCGCGCCTCCAGCAGCCGCGTCGCCCCCAGCCCGACCCACATCGCCGCAAAAGAACGCTATGTGCCGGAGCTCTACGCCGACGCCGGCGCCCAGATCGCCGCAGCTTACCGCGACTTAGGCTTCCTGCAGGTGCGCGTCAGTCCGCCCACCTGTCGCCTCATCCCCCAGGCCGCCGACGCCCAGGCAGGCATCGATACCGCCCAACTTACCCTCGACATCGACGAGGGCCGCGCCACCCACGTGCGCGACCTGGTCTTCGCCGGCAACCACGCGCTGGCCGCCAGCGATCTCTTTGCCCTCGTCCAAACCACCACCGAACAGCGCCCCTTCAGCGCGCCCCTGCGCCCCGGCTTACCCCTCTCACAGGGCGGCCTAGAAGAGGCGCGCATCGCGCTTTTGCGCCACTACCGCAACCAGGGCTTCCTCTACGCCAGCGTCGAGGCAGAAATGGCCCTGCAGCAGCCCACCTCGGCGCCGCGCGCCGACGTTCTTTTTCGCATCGACGAGGGCCCCCAAGTGCGCATCGCCCGCACCCTTCTGCGCGGCAACGTCTTCACCCGCGACGGCATCGTGCGCAGCCGCTTGAGCCTGCAGCCCGGCGACCTCTACCGCCTCGAGCAGGCAATCGACGACCAACGCAGCCTCGCCAAGCTGGGCGTCTTCTCCTCGGTGCGGGTGCGCCTGCTCGAAGAAGACCAGCCGACGCCGCAAAAAGATCTTTTGGCCGAGCTCAGCGAACGTCGCCGCCAGGCCATCGAGGTGGCCCCAGGGATCTCCACCTCCGACGGCCCACGCCTGCGCGCCAGCTACGCCCACCTCAACACCTTCGGCACTGCCACCGCCTTCACCGCCTCCCTCAAAGTCAACCGCCAGATCTTTTTCCCCCTCTTCGGCGACTACGCCGACGCCCTGACAAAACGCTACGCCAACTACCGTGGCATCGAGCAGCTTACCCGCGCGGTCGAGCGCGAGGCGCGCCTGGGCCTGCGCGCGCCGCCGCTGCGCCTGCTGCCCCTCGACCCCATCCTGCGCCTCGACCTGGTGGACCTGCGCGTTAACGCCGTGCGCTATTCACTCGACAGCCAAACCCTGGTGCTCGGTGCCGACATGCGCATGGTCCAACGCCTCAAAGGCAGCCTGGAGGCACAGCTCGGCCTGGTCAACCTCGAGTGCGACCCTCGCATCGACCCCGCCTGCAACCTTACCCCAGAGATCCGTCACCTCGAGGGCCGGCCGATCGACGTCGGCAACCTCTACATCGCCAGCGCCGGGCCACACCTCATCTACGACGGCCGTGACAGCCCCCTCAATGCCCACCGCGGCATCTACGGCAGCCTGCGCTTCGCGGTTGCCCGCGGCGGCGCCTCCCCCTTTAGCAGCGGGCTGCTGCAGCCGTTTGCCTTCATCAAATACGATGGGAACCTTACCGGCTATCTTCCCCTCGGCGAGGCCACTTTGGCGATGTCGCTGCGCGCCGGACTCATCAGCCGCTGGCGCTCTCAGGTGCCCATCGATCAACGGTTTTTTATGGGCGGCCGGGACTCTTTGCGTGGGTTCGTCGAGGCCACCCTTATTCCGCAGGACGCCTGCGCGGGGAGCGGGCCGGTGCCGGCAGGGTGCGCCGAGCAGCTGGCGCCGGGACCGCCGCCCCTGTCGCGCGGGGGGAACAGCTACGCGCTGCTCAAGACCGAGCTGCGGCTGCCCATTAGCACGTCGCTGGCGTTTACGATTTTTATTGATGCGGGGAACTTGTGGATCGACGTGTTCTCGGCTGGGGCGCTGCGGCTGCGGCTGGGGACCGGGGTGGGGCTGCGCTATGCGACGCCGGTTGGGGCGATGGCGTTGGATTTGGGGTGGAATCCGGCGCCGCGGCGGGCTTTTGGGGAGCCTTCTTTGCAGGGGCATTTTTCTTTGGGGACGTTTTAGAGGGGGGGGTGTTGGGCTTGGTGCTCTTCGTC
>JBBSTS010000332.1:0-2162 GCA_038235675.1 Myxococcota bacterium
CGCACTGCTTCCAGCGGCCAGCGGCTCAAAACGTTGCGCACCGTTTTGCTCGATCCCTGGGTGTAGAAGTCACTTGAGGTCGCGGCGCTAGGCAGGACGTTGCAGCGGCCACCGCCGCTGGCGCGGATCTTGGCGCCGGGGCGGCTGCGCGTCTCCAGCAACAAAACGCGTGCGCCGCCGCGGGCAGCGAAGAGGGCCGCCAACAAGCCGGCGGCACCCGCGCCGATCACCACCACCGGCCAGCTTGACGTTATCGCCGCGCTCGCCGCGCCCCCAGACGGCGCCGCGAAGGGTTGTTGAAATGTGCTCACAACCGTCGCCCGCGGCGCAACACCGTCGCCAGCCACACCAGGCTGGCGCCCGCCATCCACGGCCTGTGCTGTCCCTCGACCTGCATCTGCGGGTTCTTTTAACCGACTGGCGCCAGCAGGTCACCTCCCGGCGCAGCATCGCCCATGGGTGTGCTGTGCGTCTAAGGTCGGCGAAAGCTTGCCGGGGTGCGGCATGTGCGTTAGCGGCCGGCATGTTTGCTCTCGCGCCGCTGTGCGTCTTGCTCCTGGCCATCGGACCGCATTTCGACCCCATCGAGGGTGACCGCCTCGACCGCGCCGGCAGCCGCGGCCTGCCCGCCGCCTTTACCCTCGCCAACGCTGCCGACCGCTTCTTCTCGCCCACCGTCAACCTGCAGTCCTCCGCCGGGCCCCTGGCGAGCTTCGACCCGCCGCTCTACGCCGTCCACGGTGCGGCCTACTCGCAGCTTCGACCCTGCCTCAACGGCCTGCCCCTCGGCGACCCCGCACGCCCCGGCGAGCCGCTGTTTTTCGTCCCCGAGGCGGCCTGGGACGGCCTGCTGTTGCAGTCGCTGTGGACCTCGCAGCCGGGGCTGCACGTGCTCGCCCGGCCGCCGGCAGCGGCCGACGCGGGCCCGGCCGCCCAGCTGTCGCTGCAGGGCGGTGGGCCGCTGGGCAACGAGATCTGGCTCCCCAACGGCGCCTTCGACCGCCACGATGCGCGCGCCTTCGGCGCCCCGCAGGCGCGCCGTGGCCTGCGCCAGGCGCGCAACCTGCTCGGCCGCCTGCAGGGGCCGCTGCCCGGCGCGGGAGCCTGGGTCCTGCACGGCGAGCTGCTGCAACATCGCCACGCCTACCTCGCCCTGCCACGGCCCGAGGGGGCAGCGCGCGCCACCTTGCTGGCGGTGGGCAGGCTGCCGGGGCGCGCCGCGCCGCAGGTGACGCTCGGCTGGCAGAGCCGCAGCCGCGATGCCGACGGCGCCGCCTGGCGCTGGCCGCAGGCGTGGACCGCCACCAGCCGCGCCCAGGCGGGCGTCTTGCAGGTGGCCCTGTCGCCCCTGGGCGGCAGGCTGCAGCTGCGCGCCGGTTTGGCCGGCAGCCAACAGCTGCAGCGCCCCGCCAGCGCCGGGCCCCGTCGCGACGACCTGCTCACCACCTGGCTCCACCTGCGCCGGCCCACCTTTTTCGCCGACACCCTCGCCGGCCGCCTCGATTTGTCGGGCCGCTACCGGCCGCATGCGACGTGGGAGGTGCGCAGCCGCCTGGGCCTCAGCGCCCTGCGACAGCGCTGGCAGGTGCCGGGCAGCGCCACCGTCGAGGCGCTCGGCGGCCAGCCCTGGCGGCGGACGCTCTACGTCCCCAACGGCAGCAGCCAGCAGTTTCTGCGTGAGTCGCGCAGCGACCTTCTCTTCTGCCCCCACACCCGCCACCTCGCCGCCGAGCTGCTCGTCGGCCTGCAGATCGCTTCCTTGCAGCACGGCCCGCAGGCCGGCGATCAGCTTGCGTTTGCGTCCGCTGCCGCCGGTGCCAGCCTGCGCTGGCGGTGGGCCCCCGGCAGCGGCGAGGTGTTCGTCCAAGCGCGCCACGAGCCCTGGCAGCTCGACGCCACCGTCGGCACGTTTTTGGCCGCTGGCACCCCCAGCGGCACCATCGTGGGCGACACCGCCGCCGACTTGGGGCGGCCCCTGCAGCGCACCGGCGGCCTCGTCCACCGTCGCGGCGACGGGCTGCAGCTGCCGAGCACCGAGCAGTGGTCGCTGGGCTATCAGAGCACGGCCGCGGCCCCCGTCCGCGTGCGGCTGCAGGGTGCCGGCCGCCACCTGCGGCGGCGCTTCACCGTCGCCGCCGTGCCGCCCGCCGCTGCCGTGGCCA
>JBBSTS010000333.1:0-2154 GCA_038235675.1 Myxococcota bacterium
CGCGCAGCAAGCGACTCATTCAGCAGTTCAAAAACGCGCCAGCAGCAGCATCACCCGCAGGAGCTTAGAAAATCATGGCCAGTCCCATTGGCGGCAACGCCGACCCCTACGCCAACCCTTACCTTTCCGGCGCCACCTCGGGCCAGACGGGCGCCCCAGGTGCCGCCGACGTAAGGCGTACCGCTGGCGCCCAAGGACAGGGCCAGACTGCCGGCGCCTCCGAAGTCGACAAGATGTGGGCCCTGGCTGGGGTCGACGGCGCGCGCGCTGGCCGCGGCACGGCGGGCAGCGCCGAGGTGCAGAACCTCGCCGCCATGGGCCCTCCTCCCGGCCCGCAGGTGCGGGCCGACGCCCATACCGCCGGCGACTTCAAAAGCTTGGCGACGCAGGTCAACCAGGCAATGGCGGCCGGCGCGGCGACCGACATCACGAAAATACACGCCGATCTGGCGCACCTGAAGACGACGCCGGCCCCCGGCATGCAGACGCAGAACATGCTGGCGAAGAATTTCGATTTCAAGGCAAAGGCCAATCAGGTAGGCAAGGGCATCGACCAGGTGGTGGCGGGTTTGACCTCCGCCAACGGCAACGCCCTCTTCGCCTTCATGGTGCTGCGCCTAAAGAACGGCCAGAACAACGTCGAGCAGGTCAACAAGCTGTCGGACATGGCCTCCAATCTGCAGACATCTTCGGCGAACGAGCAGCTGGCGCGCAACAAGGCCTCTGCCGACGCCGCCGCCAAGGCCCATAAAAAAGCCGCCAAGATGGGGATATTCAACAAGCTTCTGACCATCGTCTTCGCCATTATTACCGTCGTCGCGGTCGTCTGCGCGCCGATCACCGCTATGATGACCCTGGCCATCCTGGGCGCCATGACGGTTGCTTTCACCGTCGCCGCGACGGTCAAGGGCATTAAAAACGGCAAGGGCTTCGACCTGATGGGGGGGCTCGAAATTGCCAGTTACGTGGGCGACGCGCTGTTGCTGGCCGTCGGCATCGGTGCGGTGATCGCCGCAGTTCGTGCAGCCACGTCGGGGGCAGGAAAATCAGCCGCAAGGGTCGCCGCCAAATCGGCGACCGAAAGCGCGACCAAGGCGGCGACCACCGCCGGCAAAACGAGCTTGGCAAGCGTCGCCAAATCGGCAGGCAGCGAAAGTGAGCGCCTGGCGGCAGAGGGCATGCGCGCGGCGATGGCCAGAAGCCAGCGCAAAACTCTCCAGCAGCTCATCAAGACGGAGATGAAAACGGGCAAGACCCTTCAGGAGGCCATCAAAGCCGTCGGCGGCGAAGTCGCCAAGGGCGGCACGAAAATGGCCAACGGCAAGGTGGCCACCACCGCGGTACAAAAAGCCCTGATGACCGACGCCGTGGAGGTGATAGGCAAAGAAATGGTGACCGCCAGCTTCACCAGCGAGGTGAAGATGATGGCGAAGAAGGCCGCCGGAGAGTCCAGCAAAGAGTTGGGCAAACGTATCGGCATCGACCAAAGCACACGCTTGGCCTACGCCGGCGGCCAAAAGGCTGCCCAGGCGGCGGTCAAGGGCCTCGATGAGGTGGCCATGAAGGCGGTACTGAAAAAGGGGCTGTTCAAAAGCGCGGTGCTCGACACTTTCAAGGAAGCCTTTTCTGCGACAGGCAAAGCGGGTGCCGGTCAGGTTGAGAAATTGGGCGACAGCCTGCTTAAGTCGGCTGCCAAAGCACCGGCCGGGTCCGCTACCAGCAAGGCGGGCCAGGCGCTGGGTAAGTCGCTGCAGTTTAGCGAGAAGGCTCTGAGCGGCGTGCGAATGACGGGCAGGAGCCCCATCCTGATCAACGCCGCGATGACCGTAGGGACTCAGGCATTGGAGTTTACCAAGGACGCCGCGATTCAGTACCCCACCGCCCAGCTGCAGGCCGATGCCGACGAGGCGTCGGCCGAGGCAAAGATGTGGAAGGGCGTCTACGACAATGCCACGGGCATGTACGACAACGCCCAACAGACGCTGCAGAACCTCGTCAAAACGCACAGCAGCGACGTCGACACGGTCGGCCAACTGCTGACCGAGCAGCATCGGGCCGCACAGCAAATGCTCAACCACCTCCTCGTCTGAGCCTGTAGATCAGACACACGCCACGAAAGAGTTGTTTATGTCATCGATCAACGGCAGCGACCCC
>JBBSTS010000334.1:0-2152 GCA_038235675.1 Myxococcota bacterium
ACATGCGTACCGACTCCACCCGCATCTCCAACGACGCCCTCACCGCTGTGCGCGAGCACATCCTCGCCACCTACGGCCAAGAGTTTCTGCCCGAGGCCCCCAACATCTATCGCAGCAAGAAAAGCGCTCAGGACGCGCATGAGGCCATCCGTCCCACTTCGATGGCGTACCCTCCGGAGCGCGTGCGCCCCTTTTTGACCCCTGAGCAGCTCAAACTTTACGCCTTGGTGTGGCAGACCTTCGTCGCCTGCCAGATGACCCCGGCGGTGTACGACCAGACGTCGGTCGACATCGTCGCCGGCAACTACGGCCTGCGCACCACCGGCTCAATCATGAAATTCCGCGGCTTTTTGGCTGCCGCCGACGCGCTGAGCGGCCCGGTCGAAAAAGACCCCGACCCCGAGGCCGAGGCAGTCGGCAGCGGCGAGCTCCCGGAGTTGGAGGAGGGCATGGTGCTAAGCTGCGACCAGGTGTCGCCGCTGCAGCATTTTACCCAGCCGCCGCCGCGCTTTTCGGAGAGCTCGCTGGTCAAGGAACTGGAGGACAAGGGGATTGGGCGGCCGTCCACCTACGCCACCATCCTCTCCACCATCGTCACGCGCAACTACGTCCTCAAGGAGGAAGGCCGCTTTCGCCCCACCGAGCTGGGAACGTTGATCACCGACCTACTCACCGAGTCCTTCCCGCAGGTGTTGGACGTCGCCTTCACCGCCCATATGGAGGAGCAGCTCGACGAGGTGGAGACGGGCAAGGTCGACTGGATCGACCTGCTCGATAAGTTTTATCACGGCGGCTTCAAGCAGAGCTTGGCCGTGGCACAAGAGACCATGCGCGACGTCAAGCGTGAGGAGGTCCCCACCGACCACTTCTGCCGCACCTGCGGCAGCCTCTTCGTGATCAAATGGGGCCGCAACGGCTCGTTTTTAGCCTGCTCGGGCTACCCGCAGTGCCGCAACACCCGCGACTACGAGCGCCAGCCCGACAACTCCATCAAAATGCTGGAAGAGGCGACCACCACCGAGCTTTGTCCCACCTGCAGCGGTGCGATGGTGGTCAAGCTGGGGCGCTTCGGGAAGTTTTTGGCCTGCAAGAACTATCCCGAGTGCAAGGGCACACGGCCGGTATCCATTGGCGTACTCTGCCCGCAAAAATGCGGCGGCTATCTCGCCGAGCGACGCTCGATGCGCGGGCGGACCTTCTACGGCTGCTCGAGCTACCCCAACTGCACCTTTGCCGCCTGGGATCGACCGATGCCCGGTCCCTGTCCGCAGTGTGCCTCCTCCTACCTCATCCGCAAGTACTCCAAGCGCGACGGGGTGATCATCAAGTGTCCCAACAAGGAGTGTGACTACACCCGCGACCCAGAGCTCGACGACCAAGACGCGGCGGCGGTCAGCGCCTAAGCGGCCTTTGAAAGGGGCTGGCGGGGCGTCGCAGAGGGGCGCAAAATTCGTCAAAACGGTGCTGAGGCTGGATTGCTGCGTAGCGGTGGTAGAACGGACCGTCGTCGCCGCGACGCTCGCTCATCGCCAGCGTCTTTTGGGGCGCCAGCAGCCTCCTCCATGCGGGCCACCGTGGCGACGATGGCTTCGGCGTCTGCGAGTCGCGTGATGGCGTCGTAGGCGCCGGCTGGCAGGGTAAGCTGCGCCATTTTGGCCCACTGCTTGAGCCGCCCGGGCCAGAAGGTCGGCCGAGTGGGCCGGGAGCCCGCCAATGCGACGAGCCGCTGCATCCGCTGCGCCCAGCTCCACGGCCGCGACGGCGGCAGGGCCTTACCCAAGGCCGCGGCAATCTGGCGCGGTAGGGTGGGGTCGGCCAGGGCGCCGCGACCGAGCATGAAGTGCGCACAGCCGCTTAGATCGCGGCAGCGGTGAAAATCATCCAGGCTCCAGATGTCGCCATTGGCGACGATTGGCAAACTGAGTCGGCGACGCACGGCGCCGATGGGTCGCCAGTAGGCGGGCGGTCGATAGCCCTGGGCACGGGTGCGCCCATGGATGGTGATCCAGCTGGCGCCCGCCGCGGCCGCCAGCTCGGTGGTCTCATCGATGGCGTCCATCGTGTCCCAGCCCAGGCGCAGCTTCACCGACAGCGGCACCGCCGGAGGCAGGGCACGGCGCACGGCGTCGACGAGGGTGTAGATGCGCGCCGG
>JBBSTS010000335.1:0-2151 GCA_038235675.1 Myxococcota bacterium
AATCATCAAGATCGGCCGCACCCATGTGCAGGACGCCACGCCTCTTAGCCTGGGGCAGGAGTTTTCCGGCTACGTCGCGCAGCTCGACGCCTGTCGCAGCAGCCTCGAAGCAGCCCTGCCGGGCGTCTACGCCCTGGCCCAGGGCGGTACAGCGGTGGGCACCGGCCTCAATGCCCCAGCCCGCTTCGCCACCCGCGTCGCCGACCACCTGGCGCGGCAGAGCGGCCTGCCTTTTTACACTGCCGCCAACAAGTTTGCCGCGCTGGCCGGCCACGAAGGGATGGCGCAGGTCAGCAGCGCCTGCCGTACGGCCGCATGCGCCCTCTTCAAGGTCGCCAACGACCTGCGCTGGCTCAGCAGCGGCCCGCGCTGCGGCATCGGCGAGATCAGCCTGCCAGAAAACGAGCCGGGCAGCTCGATCATGCCGGGCAAAGTCAACCCCACCCAGTGTGAGGCGATGACGATGGTGTGCATCCAGGTGATGGGCAACGACGCCGCGGTGGGCTTCGCCGCCGCCAGCGGCAACTTCGAGCTCAACGTCTACAAGCCGCTGATCGTCTTCAACGTCCTCAACAGCATTCGCCTGCTTGGCGATGCCTGCAGCTCTCTCGAGCTGCACTGTGTGCGCGGCATCGTCGCCAACAGCCAGCGCATCGCCACCCTGTTGCAAAACTCGCTGATGCTGGTGACCGCCCTGGCGCCGCGCATCGGCTACGACAAAGCGGCGCAGGTGGCCAAAAAGGCCCACGCCGAAGGGAGCAGCCTCAAGGATGCGGCCCTGACGCTGGGGTTCGTCGACGCCCAGGCCTTCGAGGAGCTCGTTCGCCCCGAAAAGATGATCGGCGACGCGCCGCAGACAGGAGATGAGAGATGACCGTTCGCCTCGGCATTTTGGGAGCCGGCAGGCTTGGCCGCAACCTCTTTCGTCTGCTGGCCGAAGGAGGGTTTGCCGACGTCCAGCTCAAGGCCGTCGTCGACAAAGAGGACCCCAAGGCGCTGCTCTATCTGTTGCGCCACGACACCCTGCTCGGTCGGCTGAGCAGTCCCTTGGCCCTGCAGGGCGACCGCCTGGTGATGGGCAACACCCAGGTGCGCCTGCTGCAGGGAGAGGGCGAGGCCAACGCCGTGCCGTGGAACGAGCTGGGGGTCGACGTCGTCATCGACGCGACGAACACGCCGCGACACCGCGCAACCTTGCACAAGCACATCGAGCGCGGCGCCCGCCACGTTATCACCTGCGTGCCGCCGCTCGACGAGTTCGATTCGCAGGTGGTCATGGGCCTCAACCACCTGCAGATCGCTGCGGGCGACCAGATCATCGGCCACGGCTCGCCGGCAGCGCACGCCTGCTTGCCGATCCTCAGCTTACTGGAGGAGCACGTCGGCATCGAGCGCCTGTTCTATACTGCCATCAGCGCCTATTCGAACGACCAACGACTGGCCGACATGCCCGCCTCGACGCCGCGCCGCGCCCGTGCCGCCAAGCAGAACATCGTCCCCGACGTGGGCCCCTGCAGCAAGCACATCGAAGCGGTGCTGCCGGCACTGCGCGGCAAGGTCTCGGGCATGGCCATGTGCGTGCCGGTGGCCAATGGCTCGCTCATGGACCTGGTGGTGCAGACCAAAAAGCCAGTGCAGTCGGCTGCCTTCAACGACGTCGTGCACGCCGCCGCCGCCGCCGGCAACTTCAAGGACCTGGTAGAATACAGCGCCGAGCCCCTCGTCTCCAGCGACGTGCTGGGGAGCAGCTTCTCCTGCACCTACGATGCGCTCAGCACCATGGTGACCGGACAACACACCCTCAAAGCGCTGTGTTGGTACGACAACGGCTGGGCCTTCGCCCGCCGGACCCTCGAGCTGGCGCTCTACCTGCATTCAATTTCCGGAGGTGGAAAATGAAGATCCGCGTCGGCATCAACGGCTTCGGCCGCATCGGTCGCAGTCTCTTTCGCCTTCTGGACAACGATCCGCGCTTCGAAATCGTGGGGATCAACGACCCTTTCTTCGCGCACGACATGCTCGCCAGCCTGCTCAAGTACGACAGCGTTTTGGGGGTCTATCCTAAGGAGGTGCGCTGCGATTTGGAGGTCCTGCACGTCGGCGGCACGTCCATTGCGCTGCATGGTGCCCGCGAGCCCGGCAAAATCCCCT
>JBBSTS010000336.1:0-2149 GCA_038235675.1 Myxococcota bacterium
AGCGCACCGAGGCCCAGCAGGTCCACCTTGAACAGCCCCATGTCCTCGACGTCCTGCTTGTCCCACTGGATCACCGTGCGCCCCGGCATGGTCGCCGGCTCGATGGGCACCAGCGAGTTGATCGGCTGGTCGCCCAACAAAAAGCCGCCGGGGTGCACCGACAGGTGGCGCGGCACGTCGAGCAGCTCCTGTGCGTGGTGCACCAGCAGGGCGACGGCGGGCGCCTGCGGATCGAGGCCGACGGCCTGCAGCTGGTGGGGGGCGATGCGCCGCTCCTCGTTGAGGGTCACCTTGGCCAGCGCCGCCAGCGCCTGCGGCGGCAGTCCCAGGGCCTTGCCGACGGCGTGGATGGCCGAGCGCGGGCGAAAGCGCACCAGGTTGGCGACCATGGCGGCGTGCTGGCGGCCGTAGCGGGCGTACACCCACTGGATCACCTCCTCGCGGCGCTGATGCTCGATGTCCAAGTCGATGTCGGGGGGCTCGGCCCGCTCGCGGCTAAGAAAGCGGGCGAACAAAAAGTCCATCGCCAACGGGTCGATGGCGGTGATCCCCAAGGCGTAGCAGACGACGCTGTTGGCGGCGCTGCCGCGCCCCTGGCATAAAATCTTCTGCTGCCGACAGAAGGTGACGATGGCGTGCATGGTTAAAAAATAGCCGCCGTAATCCAGCTCTTCGATGAGGCGCAGCTCGTGCTGCAGCTGCGCCTGCGCCCTCTGCGGCAGTGGCTCGCCATAGCGCCAGCGGGCGCCGGCCCAGCACAGCGCCTGCAGCGACGTCCCCCCTTGGGCCTCGCGCTGCGGGTAGCGGTAGCGCAGGCTTTGCAGGCTGAAGGTGCAGCGCTCGGCGAGCACCAGGCTCTGTTGCAGCCACTGCGGTACGTCGGCGAAGCGCCGGCGCATGCGCGCCGGTGCCAAAAGGGCGTATTCGTCGTTGCTGCGCAGGCGGTCCCCTGCCGCCGCAAGGGTGATGCGGTGGCGGGTGCAGGTGAGGATGTCCTGCAGTGGCCGGCGGCTGGGGTGGTGGTAGAGCACCTCGTTGACGGCGACGAGGGGCACGCAGCAGCGCTGCGCCGCGGCGACGAGGGTGGCCTCACGGGCGCCCTCGGCGGCCAACAGGTGGCGGGCAACCATGGCGTAGACGCGGCCAGGGTGCGCGGCGGCCAGTGTTGGCAGCAGCCGCGGATCGTCGCACAGCCACAGCAGCGCATCGCCGGCGGCCTCCAAGGCATCGGCGGTGAAGCGCGGCTGCCCTTTGGCGACGGCATGCTGGTGGCCCAGCGACAGCAGCTGGCACAGCTGCGGGTAGGCCGCCGACGTCGGTGCCAAAGCGACGACGTGCCCCGGCGCCGGGCCCGCCGGCGCCGGCACCTGCGGCAGCTGCGCCCCCACCAGCAGCTTGAGGCCGACCTCCTGGGCACGGCGGTGGGCCCGGACGATGCCGTAGAGGCCGCCGACGTCGGTGAGCGCCAGGGACGACAGGCCCAAAGAATGCGCCGCATCAACGAGCTCCTCGGGATGGCTGGCGCCGTGGAGAAAGCTGCAGTGACTCTTGTTCCACAGCGGCACGTAGGCGTCTTTGACCCGCCCCTTCATCCTTGCCCCTGCGCCTGCATGCCCCCCGATTAGCTGAACTTCATTTCAGTGTCGAGCCATACAAAGCAACAGGTACTGGCCCAGATGACGTTATTCCGCCTCGATGGCCGTCGGCTTGGTTTTGTGCAGCAGTTTGCACCCATGTCATAGTGCCAAGCCATGCCCCCCTTGGCCATGCAGCCGTGATTGAGACCGCGGGCCTGAGCAAGGCCTACGGCAATCTGCAGGCGGTGAGCGGGCTCAGCCTGCAGGTGCAACGCGGTGAGATTTACGGTTTTTTGGGGGCCAACGGCGCCGGCAAGACCACCACCATGCGCATGCTCATGGGCATGCTGGTGCCCAGCGCCGGCAGCGCCCGCATTGCTGGGCTAAACTGTCAGGCGCAGCGCGTGGAGGTCAAACGCCTGGTCGGCTACCTGCCAGATGCGCCGCTGTTTTATGACTACCTGCGCGGCCACGAGCTGCTCACCTTCGTCGCCCAGATGCACGGCCTTGCCGGGCCAGCCGCCCGAGCCCGCGCGGCAACCCTGCTGGGCGAGCTGGGCCTGGCTGAGGCC
>JBBSTS010000337.1:0-2141 GCA_038235675.1 Myxococcota bacterium
CACCTGCAGCTTCGACTCCGGATAAAGGGCCGCCTGCACCGCCACCTTGAGGGCCACCTCTGCGGGGCCGCAGCGCACCCGCAGGGGGTAATGACCCGGATGGGTGGTGACGCCGATGGGCAGCAAGGCGTGTCTCCAGCCGTCCCGCACCGCAAAGCTGCGGAAGGTCCTGTTCTGCCAGCGCAGCAACATGGGGCCGTTGCAGTCGAGCGCCGAATAAAGGGCGACGACCATCAGCTCACCGTTGCGCGGCTGGCGCGACCAATGCACGACGATCTGGCTGCCAATCCAGTGCGGCGAGGGCAGCGTCAGGCCGGCGACAGGCCCCAACGGAGCAAAGACCGGCGGCGGCTCGGGCGCCGCCTCCGATTCGCTTTGCGGCGCCTGCTCGAGCTCGGGCAGCGCGCCGCTCCCCAACAGCGGCGCCGGGTCGTCGCCAACGAGCGGCAGCGCCGGGTTGAAGGCGCTGGAGAAAGTCGGCGCCTGGGCGTCGACCGCAGCGGGTGACGGCAGCGGCGGCAGCGGCAGGATGCAGACGTCCTCGGAGGCGTCGACGCTCAGCGGCGTGGCGGCCTCTTCTGACACATCGCATTGCGGGCCGGGCGGCGGACTGGCCGCCGCCGGGCGCGACGCCCACAGCAGCAAAAAGCTCCATTTGGCCCAGCCAGTCGGCATTTGACCCACTTTAACTTAAAAATCGCCGGATCCGTGCAACAAATCCCCTCAACTCCGGACAAAAAGTGGTAAGTGGAGTTTTGCACGCCCCAAAAAGCAGCTGTTGCCCGCACGTTCTTTTCGGCAGCCGCCGCCTCTTGGGCACTAAACAGGAGAGCAAACCAATGGTGGGCAAGCCCGCGACCGACCGCACCGGAACCGACATCGACGCATGGTGCACCAAGTGTAAACTGGTCCTTTCCCACATCGTCATCGCGCAAAAAGGCACCAAAGTCGCCCAGGTTGAGTGCAAAACCTGCCACGCCAAGCACGCCTACAAAGCCGCCGCGCCCAAGCCCCGCGGCACGCGCAAAGCGACCGCCAAGAGCCTTTCTGGCGGCGCCCCTTTGGAGTACGAGAAGCTGCTCAAGGGCCGCGACGCGGCCTCCGCCCAGCACTATTCGGTCGCGGCCGAGTTTGCCGAGGGCGACGTCATCGACCACTCGACCTTCGCGCTGGGGGTCGTCTCGCGCGTTCTCGCCGACCTGAAAATCGAAGTGTGCTTCCCCGACAAACCACGGATCTTGGTCCACGGCAGGTAGCGGCCCAAAAGCCAAACGGACTGAGCCAAAGAGGGCCTCCCACCTGCTTTGTCGCGTCGCGAGGGAGTAGCTTAAAATCAGGTGAGAAGCGCCCTGGCTTGGCCAGCCGGCCAAGAAATTGCAGCGCGGCACCCCGCCGGCCAATCTTACGGGGGCACTGGGTGAGGTTTCCAGTGTCCTCTTGGATGGTCGCTGGGCATGGAGAAACACGCCAAACCCCCCGTCGTGGACGAGCCGACCGCGACCGATCTGCACGACGAGCAGCGGCGCATCGTCGCCGCCCGCAGGGCTGCCAAGCGGGCGCAGCCGAAGCAAGCGCACGGCAAAGATCTGCTCACCTCCTACATGGAGCAGCTCGGCCATATCCCCCTGTACACGTCGGCCCAGGAGCTGGGGCGCGCCGAACAGATGGCAAAACACGAGGTGCAGGCCTGGCGTCAGTTGCTGTGCCACCCCCGGGCGCTGGGCGTTGTTTTGGCTGAGTCCGATGGCCTGCCCGAGCCCCTGCTGCAGGAACTTCATGGGCTGCGCGAGAGCTACCGCAGGGCGGCGGCACGCGGCTTCTGTCGGCGGCTGCCCCACTCGGCCCGACGCGCCGCCTGCGTCGAGGCAGCGGCCCGAACCCTGCGGCAGGTCGATTTGGACAAGGCGCGCCTCGAGCGCGTCCTCGGCCGCCTACGCCGCGAGGTGTGGAGCCGCCGGATCATGCCGCCGCACGCCGCCTACCGCCTGACCCACGCCGACCTAACCGCCCTTGAGCAGGAGCGCGGCGCCGCCTTGCGCATCCGCAACGACTTCGTTCGCGCCAACCTGCGGCTCGTCGTTGCGGTGGCGCGCACCTTTCAACAGTATAAAGTTGCTTTCATCGACCTCATCCAGGAGGGC
>JBBSTS010000338.1:0-2138 GCA_038235675.1 Myxococcota bacterium
CGGCTTTGGCGCCGCGAGCCGGGACGTGCCAACTTGAGTTCATGCGTCCCTACAGTGCGGCCTGTCGCGAAGGGTTGGTGGTAAGAGCGCAGCAGCTGCCATCCGTCGTCGTGCGCAGCGTCGCGACGACGCCGGCGAGCGCCGAGCAGTGGGCTGCCCATGCGCGTGCCCTGGCGGCACACACCCTCTATCCGAATTGGCGCTGGCAGGTGCCGGCGGCGGCGGCGGCAGCGGTGCGCGCGGCGGCGCCGGGGCTCAACACACGCCTAGAAACTTACGCCGAGGGGCAGACGCGCGTCGCCGCGGCGGGGGACGGTGAGGCGGCGCTGTGGGCGCAGCTGGAGGTCGGCCAGCTGCCGCCGCTGGCCTGGCTCTTTGCGCTGGTGCTCAAATGGCAGCATCTGCGGGCGCGGCCGCCAGGGCTGCAGGGCGTGCGCCTGACGACGCAATTGCCGGCGGTCAACAGGGCGAGGGCGGACGCGTCAGATCCTGCCGCCGACCGCCTGTTCTGCCTCGCCGCCGACGTCCCAGGCCTGACGTTTGGCCTGCTGGCGCCGCCGCAGGCCTGGGCCCTGCAGGAGCCCCTGCAGGAGCCCCTGCAGGTGCCCCTGCAGGTGCTTTGCTGCGGTCAAATTTGCGCCGACTGGCAGCGCCCGTCGCCGTCGCCGTCGATGGCCGCCGACGCAGGCGAGGCGTGGCCCGTAGACGTCGCCGTCGTCACCTGTGTCAACGACCCACAGCAGTACGCCCATTGGGTTTTGGGCAGCCTGATGCGCAACGCCTGTCAGCTCAACCTGCAGGTGATCCCCATCCTCAACCTCGACAACCGCTACAACGCCGCCGAGGCGTTGAATCTGGGCGTCGCCGCCGCGGCCGCCGACGTCGTCGTGCTCTGCCACCAAGACGTCATCTTTTACCGCCGCTGGCTGAGTATTTTAATGCAGCGGGTCAGCAGCCTGCCGGCGGCTGGCTGGGGGGTCTTGGGCACCGCCGGCGTCACCGACCGTGGCGAGCAGGTGGGGCGAGTGCTCAACATGTGGGGCGACGTGGACTGGATGGCCAAGGAGCCGCGCGCCGTTGCGGCGGTGCAGACGGTGGACGAGCACTGCATGGTTCTGCGCCGCAGCACTGGGCTGCGCTGCGATCCGCAAACGATGGACGGCTTTCATTTTTACGGCGCCGACCTCTGCCTAAGCTCATTGGCCCAGGGGCTACAAAACTTCGGCATCTTCAACCCATTGGTCCACCACGGCAGCGGCGGCAGCATAAAGAGCGGCAAAGGCGCCTACGACCGCGCCCTGCAGCGTTTGGCGGCCAAGTGGCAGGGGCAGTTCAACCCCATCGTCACCGCTACGGCGATGGTCTACGACGGCCAGACCAAAAGCTGTCTGAGCTTCGCGCAGTAGACTTCTGTGGTCGACCTGCTTAAGGCTTGTCATATGGACCCGCTCACGCAACACAACGCTTCTCCCAATTATCTGAATGCCGCGGCACGCGACGCGTGGATCCCCCCGTCCCCGCCTAAAAAACGCTGGGTTTGGTCCCCGCCGCCCGCAGCAGCCCCCGAACCCCGGGATGCGGCGAAGAAATTCGTGGACGATTACTTTCTCGACATACCCCAGGACGTTCAGTTGATGGTTCTGGCTCATCTGACACGGCGAGAGCTGATGGCGGTGGCCGATGAGGCTTTGCGGATGCTGCCGCATGCGCGGCAACCACCCAAAAAGTCTCTTCCCGCCGCCAAAGCCGCCCAAATTTCTGCCCGCGTCACCTCGCTGTGGGAGACGGCAACCTTGGCCCCGCTGTGGGCGCCGCATTTTTGCACCGCTTGGTCGGCGCTGCCGCAGCACTTGATGCCTGCGGCTCCCGCCTTCGCCGACTTTTGGGACCTGCGCCGCTGTGCCACACTGCATTACGAAACGGTGGTCCTCGTGGACAACAGCGGCTCTATTGACGCGTCGATGGCGAATGAAATGCGGGCGGCGAGCATCGATTTGGTGAATCTTTACGCCGCCTACCCTACGCGGCCGCCAGAATTTCATAGCCTGCACTTTGGCGGCGGCGGACCCGCACGCAACGCGTCTGAGGTCGAGCAAAGATTTGATCACTTCTTCCCCCGTGGCGGAGGCTTCTACCTA
>JBBSTS010000339.1:0-2130 GCA_038235675.1 Myxococcota bacterium
CGCCTCGGCGGTGCTGGTCGGCGTCGTGCCTTACGCGCAGCTGGCGGTCGCCAACCCGCTGTCGTTGGGGCTGCAGGCGGCGGGGGCGACGCAGCTGTTGCCGTGGGTGGAGGCGGCGGCGCTGGTCGGGCTGTCGTCGGTGATGTTGGTCAACCTCTACAGCCAGCCGCGCGTTGCCGTGGCGATGGCACAGGATGGGCTGCTGCCGGCGGCCTTGGCGCGCCTGCACCCGCGTTTTGGCACCCCATGGATCGCCACCTTGGCCTCGGCCCTTTTCTGCGGCGCCCTGGCGCTGCGCATGCCGATCGATTGGCTGGCCGAGCGCATGTGCGCCGGCATCTTGCTGGCCTTCGGCGTCGTCAGCCTGGCCACCGCCGTGCTGCGCCATCGCTTGCCGCAGGCGGCGCGGCCGTTTCGGGTGCCCGGACCGGCCTGGGCCATCCCCTTGCTCTCCACCCTGGTCTGTGCCGGCCTGTTGTTGGCGGCGCAGCCGCACGGCGTGCGCGACGTCGGCGTGTGGATCGTCCTGGGGAGCGTCGGCCGTGGCGTCTGGCTGCGCGGCAGGCGCCAAAAGGAGACAGGATGCAGCTAAGCGTTTTGCCCGATCCCGCAACGTTGGCCGCGGCGCTGGCCGCCCAGCTGGTGGCCGACCTGCAGGCGGTGCTCGTCGTTCGCGCGCAGGCCCAGGTGGTTTTTTCCACCGGTGCCACCCCCATCGCGACCTACGCCGAGCTGCGCCGCCGGCACCTGCACGCGCTCGACTGGCGGCGGGTGCAGCTCTGGCAGATGGACGAGTACCGCGGCCTGCCACCGGTCGACCTGCGACGGTTCAGCACTTTTTTACGTGCACACCTCATTGCGCCGCTGCAGCTGCCCCACCGCTTGCTCACGGGCGGCGAAAACGCCGCCCAGCTGCATGCCTACGAGGCGGCGATCGCCGCGGCCGGCGGCCTCGACCTGGTGCTCTACGGCGTCGGGATCAACGGCCATCTGGGCTTCAACGAGCCGGGCTCGCCCTTCGATGCGCCGACCCGACAGGTCGTGCTGCACGCCAGCACGACGGCGCGCATCGAGCCCGTCGCAGGGCTGCGGCCGCAGCGCGCCGTCACCCTGGGGCTTGGGGTACTCAACGCCGCGCGGCGGCTGCGGGTGGTGGCCTGGGGGCCCGCCAAGCGCCCGGCACTGGTGCGTGGACTGCTGCAGTCGCCCGATCCACAGACGCCCCTGTCGTCGGTGCAGGCGCACCCAGATCTGCACGTCTTCGTCGATGCGGCGGCGGCGCCATAGAGACCCTCTCAAAAACCCTCCGCATCGCCAGCGCACCTATCTGGGGCCGTAGGCACCCCGGCTCGGTCCGGATTTCTCAGATGGCCTCTAGATATTATTTGCGTTCAGTGGACGTAGCCCAAGAACGTCTGGCGCGTCGATCCCGCCGGACAGCTTCGATTTAAGGTGTAGCCTAGGCTGTCGGCCGCCGCGCAGGTCCACAGCTGCCGCAGACACTCGTAGGTGCCGGCGCGGCTGACGTAGCCCAGCAGGCTGCCAGGGGACGCCGGGGTAGTCGCGAGGGCGGCGGCGAAGGTGCTGCAGTCGGCCGAAGTGCTCAGGGCAATGCCAGCTATTTTTGGGCAGAGGTAGAGTGGCTGGCTGTTGCTGCCGGCCGCGGCGGCGTCGGTAAAAAAGGTGAAGGCGGCCTTGCCGATGCCATAGGTGGTCCAGGTGGCGTTGAAGTTGGCATTTTGGCAACAGAGCTCCTGCGCATCGTCGCAGGCGGTGGCGCCGCGCCGCCACAGGCGTAGGCAGGAGGCCATCAGGCGGTAGAGTCCATCGCCCTCCTCGCGCGTCGGCTCGAGGTCGCGGGAGAACTCGACGCCGTAGATGTCGACGAAGTTTTGTTGGCCGGGCAGCGTATCGTCGTTCTCCAGGCCCATGCAGGGGGCGGCGCTTTTCTGATTTTGCGCCACGTGCTCGTTCCAGCTGGAGAGCAGCAGCCAGTCGGGGGCCGCCGTCAAAGCCGTATGAAATTGCGCCCGCAAGGTGGCGCCGCGCAGGTGGCCGATCGCCTCGCCGGCTTGGCTGGCGTAGCCCAGCTGATAGCTGGGGGAGACGGCCATTTGGCTGCCCAAAGGA
>JBBSTS010000340.1:0-2129 GCA_038235675.1 Myxococcota bacterium
GCCGAAGCGCAGCGCCGCGGCGGCGCAGGCGCCCAGGGCGGTGGCGCTGAGAAGGTCGATGCTGCAGCAGGGGACGGCGTCGTCGAAGGGGGGTGCGAGCAGCGCCGCCATCGCGGGCGCCGGGCAGCACCATCCCGGGCCACTCACGCCTACCTGCGACAGCTGCTCGCCCACCGATTCGCGCCAGGCTAAATCGTCGGGCACCGGCAAGAGGGCGCCGCCGTCGGGGCTGGCGATGGCGCTGGGCCACGCCACCGGCGCCGCCGCACCGCCGCCAACGGCGGGCATGCACGAGCAGAGGCTGCGCAGCTGCGGGTGCAGGGCAGCAAAAACGACCTCCAGCAGGCCGTGCAGCTGTGCTGCGGGCAAGAGCGGCAGCACCACCAGCGCCGCGGCCTCGGCGGCGGGCTGCCAGCCGTCGAGGGCGGGGTCGGCCGCGTGGCGGCCGAGGCGGTGGTGGTCAACCAGGGTGGCAAGGTAGGGGGCCTCGTCGTCGGCCGCCGCCGGCGCGGCAAGCGGCTGGGCGTAGATCCCCACGGTGCGCTCGGCCGCCTGGCGCTCGGCCGGCAGGCGGGCGTCGGACTGCAGAAAACGCCGGCCGATCTGCAGCAGCTCGCAGGCGTCGACCTCCGCCGCCGGGCGTTGCGCCCAGGCACACAGCTCGGGGGCCAAATCGGCGAAGTAGGGCGACAGGCAGTCGATCAGGCAGGTGTCGCCGACCAGCAGGTGCAGCGCGCGCTGGCCGAGGCCCTGCTCTGCCAGTGCCGCGATGAGGGCGCGGCCGAGCGCCTGCCCCCGCTGCTGCTGCACCAGCGGCGCCAGGCCAGCGTGGAGGCTCAAGACCAGCGGCGTCGGCGGCCGCTGCAGGCGGGCGAGCAGGGCGGGGTCGAGCTGCTGCAGGGCGGCAACGTCGTGGCCGAGGGCAAAGCCCAGGCGCGCCAGGCGCAGGGCCTCGGGGGCATTTTCCGGCAAAGGCTCGCGTGCCGCCGCCGCCGACAGGCGCGCGTGCGCGCGCCGCAGCTGCAAAGCGGCGCGGCACCACAGCAGCGCCCAGGCGTAGACGTCGTCGAGGTCGGCGGCCTCGCCCACCAGGCTGCCGTCGGCAAGGCTTATGCAGGCCCCCGGCGCCCCGGGCCGGACCGCCGTAGGCGGGCCCGGCAGGCGACGCAAGAGCCGCAGGCGGCTGGCATCCCACAGGGCCGGCGGCACCGCCTCCCAGGCGCGTGCCAACAGCGCCACGTCGACGATGCGCGCCTCCGGCAGGCTGGTGGGCTGATGGTCGAAGAGGGCCGCCAACACCTCGCACAGCGGCGCCAGTGGCAGCCTCCCCCGGCGGGCACCGCGCTCGACCAAACTTATCGCTTCGCGGCGTAAACTCGACAGGTCGAAGGCGGTCATTAGGCGCTCAGCTTGTAAAAAGCCGACAAAAAGGTAAAGAGACCGGCAGGATGGGGCAAACCAACAAGCGAGCGCAACTAAATCCGCCCCAGCAGCAGGCGGTCGAGCACGGCGATGCGCCGCTGTTGGTGCTTGCCGGTGCCGGCACCGGCAAAACGCGGGTGATCACCGAGCGTTTGGCGCACCTGCTGCACGCCCGCCAGGTGTCGCCGCGTAAGATCTTGGCGGTCACCTTCACCAACAAGGCCGCGCGCGAGATGGCCGAGCGCGCCGCCGCCTTGTGCGGCCTCGAGGTGGGCGTCCTCGACATCGGCACCTTCCACCGCATCGCCGGCCGCCTGCTGCGCCAGCACGCCGCGGCGCTGGGGCTGCAGCCAAACTTCGTCATCTACGACGCCGACGACCAGCTGCAGCTGGTCAAACTGCTGGTCGCCGAGCTGCGCCTCGACCCGCAGCGGATCGCCCCGCGGGCGGTGCGCAGCCGCCTGGAGGATTGGAAGAACAAGGGCCTGCTGCCCACCGCCGTCAAGGTCAACGCCGCCGAGCCCTTGGAGGTGGCGGCGCAGAAGATCTACGTCCTCTACCGCCAGCGCTGCCTGACCGCCAACGCCGTCGACTTCAGCGACATGCTGGTGCACGCGGTGAGCCTGCTGCGCGACCATCCCCAGATCCGCGCCAAGCTGCAGGCGCGCTGGAGCCACGTGCTGGTGGACGAGTACCAGGACACCAAC
>JBBSTS010000341.1:0-2128 GCA_038235675.1 Myxococcota bacterium
AGCCGCGGCCGCCCACCCGGGCATAAGGCAGGGCATACTGCAAATGGTTGGGGCCGTCGCCCATGTCACGGATCCAGGCGATGAGCGTGTTGTCCATCAGCGTGCTGTTGGCGTTGAGGGGATCGGGCGCGGCCTTAAGCGCCGCCGCCAAGTTGGCGATCCAGGCGCCGATGGCCGCCTCACATTGCAGCATCTGGCCGGTCAAGGTGGCGTCGCCTGGACTGTGGACGGCGCTGTGCTCCTCGATGCCGACGGCCGGCCCATAGGGACAAAAGGCCGTGTTGCTCTTGCCAAACTGCATGCCGACGACGCGCGAGACGTCACAGGCGAGTACGCCGGCGACGACGCTGCCCATGCCGCGCAGGACCGCGGTCGCGGCCGCGTTGTTGCTGGGGTCGGCGCCGCCCAGGCTCGGCACCGCGCCCGGCGTGCAGCCGGCCATCGACGGCGAGGCGCCGGAGAGGCTCGCCTGCAGCTGCTGCAGCGAGGCGAGGTGCTGATCGAGGCGGGCGCGACCTTGGCGGCCAAGGCTGCCTTGAACCTCTTTAATCTGCGACGCCACGAGGTTGAGGATGTTGGTCCGCGGCAGGGCCGTGCTGCCCGCGGCCGCAACGGGCGCGGCCGCCGCCCCAAAGGCCTGGCTGTAGGCATCTACCGGGCTGATGATCGGGGCCATGCGGGCGCCGCCGGTCCAATGGTGGCTCTCGATCAACGCCTCGTTGAGGCCGACCAAAAAACTCGGATGCTTGGTGGTGGCGCCAAGCTGGGCGGCGATGAACTGATCGATGGACTGGGTCGTGGGTCGATAGGCCGTATCGGCCGTCTGCCCAGTCAGGGTCTGCGGCGAAGAGTGGTTTTCTAGCGGCGAGGCGCTCCAGCCGAGGCCACTGACGTAGAGCGTCTGGTCGAGGACGGGGGCCAGGCCGACAAAGGCCGGCGGCAGCACCAGCGGTGCCCCCATGGCGCTGACCGGCAGCCAGTGCTTCTCGGTGACGCCGATGCTGGTGACGATCACGAGCCGCCGCACCGGGCCGCTCGCGCCGCGGGAGACCCCGCGCATAAAGGGCAGCAGCATCGCCCCGACGCCCAAGCTCTGGGCAAACTGCCGCCGCGTCATGCTCATCTTGCCCGCCCCTGCTCTGCCGTTTACGCCCTTTACGGGTCGTCGCTGCGCTGGCTAAAGCTTGGCACCTGGGTCAAAGAAAGCAAAGTTTGCTGAAGGTTGAAGCCGCTGCTGGCCGCCTGATTGCTGGCCGCGTCGAAGGTGCAGCCGTCCTGGCTCCACGACACCGAGCCCAAAGCATACATCGACCAGTGGCGCGCCAAGCAGGCGGCGGCGGCCGGGTCGGCGCCGAGGGCGGCGCCCAAGTCGGCGATGCCAGCGAGCTGCGTCGGCTGGTTGGTGGCGGTGTTCAGCAGCGCGCCGCTGGTGTCCACCGGCTGGCCATTCTCCATGTCGCCGGCACGGCGGCGGCCGAGGGTGTCGTAGGCACCCATGGTGAAGCCCAAAGGGTCCATCTGCGTGTGGCAGGTGGCGCAGGTCGGCGAGGTGACGTGGGCGCCGAACAGCTGGCGCAAGGTGGCATTCGGCTGCGCCGCATCGACCCCGGCAATGCCCGGCGGCGGCGAGCCCAGCGAGCCGCACAGCAGACGCATGCGCAGGGTGCGGCCGCGGATGGTGGGCGAGGCGTAGGTAGACTGCGAGGCAGCCGAGGCCACCCCACCCAGGGTCAAGATGCCGGGGTCGCGGCCCATGGCACTGGCCGGCACGGCGACGAATGCGGCGCTCGGGGCGGCGGCCGCGCTGCCGTAGAAGCTGGCGAGAGGCTGGTTGACGAAGGAGTAGGGGACAGTCAGCAGGGATTGGTAGGTACCCTTTTTGGCGAAAACCACGTCGTCGACCGTCAGCCGCCCTTCCTGCACCATCAGCGCCGCAGTCGCCGCCGGCAGAGAGGTCCCCGCTTCGCTGCGCGACAGGTTGGGCAGCTCCGAGAGCTGCAGCCACTCTAAAAAGAACTCCTGTGCCGCAACGTGGCCGCGGGGGGTATTGAGCAGGCGGCTGGCCTGGGCACTTAGCTGTGCCGGGGTGCTCAGCTGCGCCTGCGCTGCGGCGGCAAGCAGGGCGTCG
>JBBSTS010000342.1:0-2086 GCA_038235675.1 Myxococcota bacterium
CATCAGCATGCATGCAAACTTTGCCGGACTCAGCGACGTCGGACGCGTTCGCGCCAACAACGAAGACAGCTACCGAGCCGACGGCGACGCAGGGCTTTTCATCGTCTGCGATGGCATGGGTGGCCACAGCGCCGGCGAGGTCGCCAGCCGGATCTGTTGCGACGTGCTGCTGCAGCAGCGTCCGCAGCTCGATGCCGCCCGCCAAGTGTTCATCCGCAGCGGCAACCCGGCCGATGCCAAAAGCGTCGCCGATGCGGTCGAGGTGGCGATGGCCGCCGCCTGCAAAGCCATCTTCGAGCACGCCAGCGCCGACCCCCAAACCCAGGGCATGGGCACCACCTGCACCCTGGTCTACCTTGCCGGCCAAGGCAAAGGTGTCCTGGCGCACGTCGGCGACTCTCGCCTGTACGTCCTGCGCGGCGGTCAGGTGCATCAGCTCTCCGAAGACCACACCTACGTCGGCGAGCTGGTCAAGCGCGGCGTCCTGAACCGCGAGCAGGCCATCAACCACCCGCAGGGCAACGTCCTGTCGCGCGCCATGGGGGTGCAGCCCTCCGTCGCCGTCGACTGCATGCTCTTCGACATGGACCCGGACGACCGCTTCTTGCTGTGCTCCGATGGCGTGCACACCTACTTTCCGCAGGCCGCCGAGCTTGCCGGGCTGATGGCGGGCGACGCGCTACAGCCGGCGGTCGCCCGCCTGGTACAGACCGCCCTGGAGCGCGGCGGCCACGACAACTGCACCGCCATCCTGCTGCGCATCGAACCGCAGGACAGCAAAGGCACGCTGCCGGAGGTTGCGGCGCAGGGCCGCATTGCCGCACTGCAAAAAATCCCCATCTTCGTCCACCTCACCTACCACGAGCTGGTCAAGGTGCTGGGGCTGACGCAAATGTCCTATCTGCCCCCAAGCACCACCTTTATCCATGAGGGCCAGACCGGCCATGAGTTCTTCGTTATCCTCGCCGGCGAGGTCGAGGTCAGCCAGGGCGGCGCCGTACTCACCACCCTCGGGCCAGGAGCGCACCTGGGCGAGATGGCGCTGGTCGAAAACGCCCCCCGTTCGGCCACCGTCATCACCCGCACCGACACCACCCTGCTGGTCATGCGCCGCAACGAGTTTTTTGGTTTCATCCGCAGCGACCCACCCATCGCCAGCAAATTGCTGTGGAGCTTCGTCAAGGTGATCAGCGGCCGCCTGCGCGCCAGCAACACCGCCGTCCACGACGCACAGCAGGAGGCGCCCCAAAACGATGCGCAGCAGGATGCCGAGTTCGACATCTTCGGCGGCGACGTCTAAGGGAGCTTAGCGAATGGGGTGAGGGGCGCGGGTAAAGGCGCCGACCACGGCGGTGGCCTCCCCCACCCGTAGGCGCGCGGCGACCCCGTCCGGCGCGGCGGCATCGGGTACCGCCTCGGCAAAGAGCATCAGCTGGTGATACTGCTGCGGCGCGAAACGCGCCGGCAGGACATAGCCATGGCGCTCGATGCGGCAGTACAACACCCGCTCGCACGACTGCATGAGCTGGTCTGGGCGCAGCGGCTCACTGCTGCCATCGGAAAGGTGGAGGGTGGCCGCCGCCAGGCGGGTGGGGTCGTCTGCGGCCGGCTGCAGCTGCAGGCGGGAAACGAACCAGGCGACGTCCTGCACCTCCACCGTCTGGCGGGCGTGGCCCAACACGATGGCATAGCCGCCGTCGGCCTGCGGCTCGAGGCTGCGGGCGAAGAGTTTGGCGACGCGCGGATGCAGCGGCGTGTCGCCGTGGCGCCACGCTCCACTGGCACCTAGGCGGATGGGCAGCTCGGGAAGGTCGACGTAGAGGGACAAAGGATGCTAGGCGGGCGGTGGCCGCCGCGCTGCAAGGGCGGCGGCGGCCTCGGAGGCGGCTGCTTTGCGCTCGGCATTGTCGTCGACCGCCTGCGTGAGGCCCTCGAGGCGTCGGCGAAGCGCGCTGATCTTGTTATGGACGCGCTCCAGGTCGCCCTGTGTGGCCAGGCCGAGTGCCCCCAGAAGGCGCTCCATCTGTTCGTCGAGAAGGCGACGGCCCCCCTGAACGCCGCGGGCGGCCATGTCGAAGGCGTCGGC
>JBBSTS010000343.1:0-2063 GCA_038235675.1 Myxococcota bacterium
CACCTCCTCGAGGATGTTGCGGGTGATCTGCGTCGCCAGAGTTAGATCGACGGCCTGGCGCCCACCTTGGGCCGCCGAAATTTGGAATTGAACGATGCCGGTGAGCCCCAACACCAAGATCCCCGAAGCCAGCATCAGCTCGATGAGGGTGAAGCCGCGCGTGCCTGCAGCCATGCACCAAAATCCCCGTCAGAAAAGGCGGTACAGCATGAAATAAACGATCACCCCGGTGCTGCTTACGTACATCCAGATGGGCCAGGCCCAGCGGGCGATACGTCGATGCTCTGCAAAACGTCCCCGCGAAGCCAAAAACAAAGCCCGAAAGATGAGCGGCAGAACCGCCACCGCCAACACCATGTGGCTAAACAGCAGGGTGAGGTAGAACAGCCGCATGCCGTCACTGCCAGCAAAGCGGTGGGTGCCGCCGAGGCTCACCCGTGTGAGGTAGCCTACCAAAAAGGCGCTGGAGGCCAAAAGCGCCGCCAGCATGCTGCGACGATGGGCGGCTATCTGACGACGACGAATGAACCCGTAGCCGAGCAACAAACAGACGCAGCTGCTGCCGTTGAGGCAGGCGTTGAGGGCCGGCAGCCAGTGCTCGAGGACGAGCTCACGTGAGGGGCTCACTTCGGCGCCCGCGCTGCGCGCGCCGCCAGCCCCAAGCTCACGACGACGAAGCCCAGCAGCACCAAGAAGCTCAGGCTCGCCGGTGCCCAAGGCGCCAGGCCAGCCGGCGGCCGACCGCCGTACATCGACCAGCGCACCAGCGCCACCCCGTGCGACATGGGGTTGAGCCGCATCGCCTGGGCAAACCAAGGCGCCTGCGTGGCGAGCGGAAACATGGCGCCGCTCAAAATCCACAGCGGCATCAACAGGGTCATTTGAATAGCGTGGTAGGCCTGGACGTTGTCCAGCCACCAGGCCATCGCGAAGCCCAATGCCGAGAGGCTCAGGCTCATCCCCAGCAAGCAGAGCAGCAGGCTGGGCCAGGCCACCTGCGTGAGCTCGAAGCCAGCCGCCGGCGCCAGTGCGACGAAGGCCGCCACCTGCAGCAGGCCGACGCTGGCCGAGCCCAGGCACTTGCCGAGCACCAGGCTCAGGCGGCTGGCCGGGCCGCACATGACCGCCTGCAAAAACCCTTGCGCGCGATCGTCGATG
Source organism: Myxococcota bacterium (assembly GCA_038235675.1). Lineage (GTDB taxonomy): Bacteria > Myxococcota > XYA12-FULL-58-9 > XYA12-FULL-58-9 > JBBSTS01 > JBBSTS01. Next base: position 1,159 of record JBBSTS010000343.1, read on the forward strand.
ACGCTGACGCTGGCAAAGATGGCGGCGAAGAGGGTCACCATCACCATCACGCCGGGAAAGAAATACTCGCGGTAGCCCATGTGGCTGCCGGGGAGCACGAAGGTAGAGGACATGCCGCCGCCGATCACCGCCCAGAAGATGATCGGTTGGCCCAGCGCCCCCACCAGCCGCGACGGCTGGCGATAGAAGCGCTGCACGTCGCGCTGCCAAAGGACCCAGACGGTGGCCCACTCCTGTGCTGCCCGTCGCGTCAAAGAATTCATGCTGCCCCCTGCGGCGATTTTAGCGCCAGTGCGCTGCCGGTGAGGTGAAGGTAGGCGTCGGCCAAAGTGGGCCGGCGCACCGCCACCGACAGGATGCGGCCCGGCTCGAAGGCCTCGATCAGACGCGGCACCCAGGTGTGGCCGGCCGCCTGGCGCAGGCTGATCTCGGTGAGGCCGGCGGCCTCGCCCGGGCTCGCAAGTGCCTGCAGGCCAAAGCGCTGCAGCAAGAGGGCGGGCAGCTCGGCGCCGTCGCGCGCCTGCAGGCTGATCACGTCGCCGGCCACCTGCGCCAGCAGCGCGTCGGGCGAGGCGCAGGCCACCACCTTGCCACCACAGAGCACCATCAGGCGGTCGCAGCGTGCCGCTTCGTCGGCGCGGTGGGTGCTGCACAAGAGGGTAAAGTCGCCCTGCTGACGCAGCGCCAAGAGGTGCTGCCAGGTACGCTCCCAGGCCTCGGGGTCGAGGCCGGTGGTGGGCTCGTCGAGGATCAGCAGCTGCGGCGCGTGGATCAACGCCCGCGCCAGCTCCAGCCGCCGGCGCATGCCGCCGGAGAGGCGCCCGACGCGCTCGCCGGCGCGGTCCTGCAGGCCCGCTTGCGCCAGCACCGTCTCCAGGCGCTGGCGCGCCGCGGCGCCGCGCACG
>JBBSTS010000344.1:0-2059 GCA_038235675.1 Myxococcota bacterium
AGGCGCGCTTGTGGCGCCAGTTGGGGGAGAGCACCACCGGCCGGGTGAGCCGCGACATGCCGGTGCCCTCGCAGGCCAAACGAAAGCGCAGGGGCGCGTGGTCGTACATGCCCACCAAGATGGTCACTTGCATCCAGCCGGACTGGACCTGCGGCTTTGCCGGGCGCTGCAGCGCCAGGGCAGCGCCGCGGCGGTGGCACAAAAACGTCTCTGGATCTTGCGGCAACGCCGAGGAGCGGTAGCGCGCGCTTGCTTCGAAGCCTGCGCGCGCGTGCGGCGATCGATGCAGAAGGGGACGAGGGGGCTGTTGTGCAAGGGTCTGCGCCATGAAAGCTGGGCTCCAACTGGGGGGGAGGCCTTGGCGGCCACGGGCAGCGATCTAGCACAGGGCGTCGAGCGGAGGTAGGCCCCACACTCAGCTTCTAAGGGCGGCCAAGGCATGGCTGTGGTACCCTTGACGGAACGTGGAGGTTTTCATGCTTGTGCCCAGTGCCCTGTTTGTCGCCGGCCTAACCTGCGGTGGCCTCGTTGGCGGCCTCGTCGTCGGCCTAATCTTGCGCCAAGCCCGGGGACGCGCCGCTGTTGTTTCCGAGCTGCCATCGGCTGCGCCGCCGGCGCCCGCCAGCGGCGATCCGCTGGCCAACCCCTCGGCGCAGCGACGCCATGAGATCCGCACGCTGGTCAGCAGCGTGGTCGGCATGGTCGACATGCTCATCGAGATGCCGCTGGCCGATGCCTCCAAGCGTTGGGCTTCGCTGCTGCATCAGTCGAGCCAACATCTTTTGGACCTGGTGCAGGGCCCAAAAAGCGTCAGCAGACAGGAGGCAGCGGCTTCGACGCCGGCCGCCGAGGCCGCGCCGGCCGATCCTGCGGGCGACATCGCCTCGGGCGTGCGCAAGCGGGTGCTGGTGGTCGAGGACAACGCCGTCAATCAGTTGGTGGTGCTCGGCTACCTGAAGCACTACCCCGTCGAGGTCAAAGCCGTCCTCAACGGTCAGGAGGCCCTCGACCAGCTGGCGAGCTCTTCCTACAACCTGGTGTTGATGGACTGCGCCATGCCGGTGATGGACGGCTACGAGGCCACCCGGCGGATCAGGGCCTCCGAGCGTGCCGACAAAGGCGGCACCCGCCTGCCGATCGTGGCGATCACCGCCAACGCCACCCTCGAGGACGAGGCGCAGTGCCGAGCGGTGGGCATGGACGACTACGTCACCAAGCCCTTGCGCCGCGAGACGATGGTGCGCGTGCTACAGCAGTGGCTGCATTGAGCCGGCAAAAAAGGGCCTCTCCTCCAGCTGCGCCGGCTGCGGCGGCCAGCCATCGGCATGGACCACCACCCCCCGCGGCACCGCTGCGGCGCGCTTGACCACGCCCAGCCCCAGTCTGCCGCAGCAAGAGGTGAGCCGACCCAGCAGCGCGCCGCCTTCGTCGGTTATCCGACAGGCCGACAGGGGGATGCCCGTGGGCATTGGCGCCGCCAGGCGCACCCCCACCAACAGGCGCGCCACTTTGCGGTAATTCTCCAGACGGCTGATCACTTCTTGGCCGACGTAGCAGCCCTTCGTCCAGCTGATCGCCGCCAACAGGGGCGCCTGCAGCCGCAGCTCGAGGGGATGTGGGCCCTCCTTGGCGGGATCGGGAACGCCGGCCGCGATGCGGCGCAGCTCGAGTTCTGTGGCGCTCAGCTGCGTCGCGCCCGCAGCCTGCAGGCGCGCTTGCGTCCTTGCTGCCTCGGCCGCCGGCAGCAGCTGGCGAATGCCGCCGGGGAAGGCGAACAGATCGGCGGCGCCCTGTAGCCCGTCCCCCTCGCCCTGGAGGGTAAGGTAGGGCGTCTGCGGCAGAGTCAGGGTGACCTCTTCCATGATCAGGTAGGGCTCCAGAGCCGCCTGCAAGCGGCGCGCCATGGCGGCGGCCGCGGCCTCCTCGAGGTGTGCGGGACCGCGGATCTCGAGGCCGACGTCGTCGCCCAGCGCCCACGCCGTGCACCAGGCGACGAGCTTGCCGTCGCGGCCACAGAAGAGCGTCTGGCGCGGCTCGGCCGCGATCAACGGCTTGAGCA
>JBBSTS010000345.1:0-2047 GCA_038235675.1 Myxococcota bacterium
CGTTGATGACCGGCACCACGACGCAAAAGGGGTGGCGTTTGGGCTGCTGCAGGGGCGCCGTGTAGGCGGGCACCTGCCAGCTCGGGTCTTGTCTGCTGGCATCGCTCATGCGTGCGCCTGGGCCCGCGTGGCGGCAGCGTCGACGGGCGGGTGCAGCGCTGCGGGCACCGCGGCCGCGCCGTAATGTTTCTGCGCCACCGTGAGCGCCCGCGCGATGGCGGGCAGATGTGAGCCGGCAACTTTGACCAGCATCTCGATGGTGAGCACCGCTGCCGGTAAATGGGCGCGCAGGGCCGCGGCCACTGCAGCATGGTTGCAGCCGTCGCCGTCGCACTCGCCCAGAACCGCCAGCTGCGGCTCGCTGATGTGAACGTGGCCGATGAAAGGGGCGGCGGCGGCGATCACCTGCTCCGGCTGCTCGGCGCCCATGGTCAGGGCGCCCGAATCCAGCTGCATGCGCAAGTTGGGATGGTCGACGTCGCGCACCAGCGCCAAGGTGGAGAAGCTGTCGGTGAGAAAATTACAGCCGTAGGCGGCCGGGTTGGGCTCCAGGCAAATTTTCACCCTGTGCCCGGCGGCCGTGGTGGCCACACGGGCAAAGAACTCTGCCGCCGTCTTTTGCGCCTGCGCGTCGCTGAGGCCCGTGCGGTCGCGCGCCTTGGGGGAGCCGAAGGTCAGCCGCTGGATCCCCAGGCCCGCGGCGATGCGGCAGACGTGGTCCAGGTGCTGCAGCAGCCGCGCCTGCACCGCCGCGTCGCCGAAGACGTTAAGGCCCGAGGTGCCGTAAAGCAGCGCCTGCATGCCCCAAAGCGTGATCCCGCGCGTCGTCCATTGCTGTCGCACCTCCGCGACGTCCGCAGCGGTGGCGGCCTTGACGTCGGCGAAGTATTTGCCGGGCGCCACGTCGATGGCGTCGACCCCGCGCGCCTGCAAAAGCGCCGCCACCGCCGCGTCTTCGGCGGGCTCCCAGGCGATGTTGGAAATGGACAGCCTCATGGCGCGCCGACTGGCCGGCTGCGCGGCTCGGACTGGGCGTAGGTGCGAATGGCCTGCAGGCTGGCGCGCGCGTCGTAGGTGTAGGGGCCGCTGCCGCCAAACACCTCGGCGTGGCGGGTGTGCAGGTCGTAACGCGCCGAGCCCCGCGCACCGAGCGGCTGCAGTTTGCGGCCAAAGCCCTGCTCCGCCACCGTCGCAGCGCGCAGCGGCGGCGCCGTCAGGTGCACCAGCCGCAGCTTGGCCGCCAGGGCCTGGTCGATGTCGTAGGCCAAGTTGACCATGGGATAAAATTGATACTCAGCCTGGTCGTCGATGGCGTCGACCTGGTTGTCGTTGTTCAAGTCGTAAAGGATGTTTTTGCGCAGTCCCGGACCCACCAGGCCCGGCAGCCGTACGATGAGATGGGAGGTAAATTGTTCCTGCACCAGCCGCTCGATGCGTCGACGGTGTAGTCCGTAGGCATGCAGCCCCGTCTCGTCGAGCGGCGAGCTTTCGTCGATCCCACGCGGCTGCTTGAACACGTCGACCGTGCTGATGAGGACGAAGGTGCGGCAGCGCACCAGGCGCAGCGCGGCGCAGAGGCTGTCGATCTTCTGCGCATCGGCCTGCGGATCTTTGTTGGCGATCCATTTTTGCGCCGGGGCGCCGGCGCAGACGACGCGGTCATATTCGCCGCGCCCCACCTGGTCGACGTTGGTCGAGCGAAAAAGCCCTTCAAAGCGGCGCTGCCGCAGCAAGGTGGTGCCCACGTAGCCGGTGTAACCTATCAGTGCGTCAGGCATGGATCTGTTCCTCGTGGGGGCGGGCCCGAGGGCGCGCGTTGGGCGAAGGGGCGAGCAGGCGCGGGCGGAACATCTCGAGGATGTCGTAGACGTTGTCGATTTTGCCGCCGAGCACCGAGCACAGACCGGGCAGCTCGGGGTGCTCCTGCAACAAAATTGGACGGCCGTCGTCCTCTTCGTTCTTTTGCAGGACGGTCTTGACCTCGAAAAGTGAGTCGACGTGGCGGGCCTGGGCCAAGCAGGGCAGAAAGCGCCGGGCATCGCGCAGC
>JBBSTS010000346.1:0-2031 GCA_038235675.1 Myxococcota bacterium
GAGCCCATGCCGACGGTCGACCTGCACATCCGCGCCCGCGAAGCGGCCCCCCATCTCGAAGCCGCCGTCGCTGCCGTCGAGGCGCAGCAGGTACCTCTCGCCTCTTTGCACATCGCCGATTTAGGCAGCACCGACGCCACCGCCCACCTCGCCGCCGAGCTGTGTGCCGCGCGCCCGCATGCCAGTTTGACGTTGCTGCAGCCCGGCGAAGGGGCCCTGGCGCTGGGGCGCATGCTCGCCCGCTGCCAATCGGAGCTCGTCGCCTTTTTGGATGCCGACGACCTTTTTTTACCCGGCAAGCTGCAGGCGCAGCTGCAGGTGTTGCAGCAGCATCCCGCCGTCGCTGGCGTCGCCACCCACGTCGTCGCCCTCGACGCGCAGGGGCGTCCGATGCCGACGCCGGCGGCTGGCTGCCGCGCCAACGCCGTCCTCGGCCGCAAAGAACAGCTCGGCCGCCTGCTCTGCGACGTCGAGGCCCTGGCTTTCTCCAGCGTCGTCGTGCGCCGTGCGGCCCTGACGCAAGCCGGGCCCTTCGACCTAAAGCTAACGCATCACTTCGCCCACGACATGTGGATGCGCCTGCACCAGAGCCGCGCCTTCGAGCTGTTGGCCTTGCCGCTGACGGGCTACCGCATGCTGCCACAGCGGCGCGCCACCGCCAGCTTGGCCGCCTGCGGCGAGGCATGGAGCGTCCTCGGCGAGCAGGCTGCTGGCCTGCTGCGCCGTTTTCCGTCACTTACGATTTACGTCGACGCCCTCTACGAGGCACTTATCTTTTATGCCTATCGGGCGCAGAACTTCACCGCCGCCGAGAAATATTTGCGGGCCAAAAAGGATCGCAGCTCATTAAATGCTCGCGACAGCCTGATGTTGGTGAACTGCATGATGCAGCAACAAAACTTTCCCGAAGCGAACAGCGTGCTGACGCAGCTGCAGGCCTTCGAGCCCCAGTTCGACCCCCACGAAAAAGCCTGCTTTAGGGAGATGGTCTGGCGCAACTGTGGCGCCGGGCACATGCTCGTCGATCCTTTCGAGGCAAGTTTGGGGATGGGGGTGCCGAACGGCCGCTTCGTGCTCAGGCGCCAGCAGGTTCCGCCGCTGCCGGCGGCTTGACCCCAAAGGCCGCCAAGTTGCCGGCCTGCAGCCGCAGCGGCAGATCTGCCAGGTGCAGGGCGCGCAGGGCCCTGTGCGTCAGCCGTCGCAGCGTCGCCGAGGTGGGCAGCATGTCGGCCCAGTAGCGGGCGCTGTAGGTGTTGGCGATCGGCCGGCTCTGCGCCTGCTCGAAGCCGCAGGCGGCGAAGAGGCGCACGACGTTGTCCAGGTTGAAGAGGTAGGTGTGCTCGATGTCGTAGATGGGGCTGCGGCGCCCCAACAAACGGGCACTGAGCGCCTGGGTGTTGTGGGTGATGCCAACGGCGACGCCGCCGGGCTGCAGCGCCTCGAAGACGTCGCAGAGAAATTGTTTGGGGTCGCTGAAGTGGTCGAGCACCTGAAAAAAACAGATCAAGCTGGCGCTGTTGGGCTTCAGGGTGTGGCGGTCGAACATGTTGCAGACGAACTCGCCCTTGCCGCCGCAGTCTTCGAAGCGCTGCGCCGCCGGGCGCGACGGCTCGATCTCCACCTGGCGGGCAAAGCCCTTGGCCTGGCCGTAGCGCAGCATGAAGCCGCTGCCGCCGCCCACCTCCACGAAGGTGTCGCGGCGTGGGCTCAGGCGCAGGGCGTGGTCGAGCACGGGGGCGTAGGAGCGGTAGATCTCCTCCTCCTGGGTGCCGTAGGTGACCGCGCTGTCGGCGTATAGAGCGCCTAGCTGCGCCGGATCGCAGGCGGGGTCGGAGAAGACCATTTCACAGCCCTCGCAACGCATGAGGCGGAAGTGCTTGCGGTCGGGCCCGCGTCGGGCAGAGAAGATCTGCGGGCTCAGGTCGTCGGCGTTGAAGTGGGCGGCGTACTGTAGCCGTTTGCTGGCGGCGGGGCCGCAGAGGGTGCAGTCGCGTGGCTGGAGGTCGGGCATCGTTTCTTCACGGCTTCTGA
>JBBSTS010000347.1:0-2005 GCA_038235675.1 Myxococcota bacterium
GACGAAGGCCTCGAACATGCCCCGCCACAGGGGGCTCTGTGGCCGCCCGATGGGACCGGCGAGGCGCGCTTCGTAGTAGGTCGCCATACCCTCGTGGATCCAGCCGTCCAAAAAGGCCTGCGGCGTCAGCACCTCGCCGAAGAGCGCCTCCACCTGCCGCCAGGGCGCCCCCACCTGCGCGAAGGTGGCGTAGTGCACCGCCTCGTGGCAGCTGATGGGGTCGACGTCCACCAGGCCCAAATTGAGCAGGTTGAAAAACTCCAGCCCTTCGTGCTGCGGCAGGACCATGAAGGCGCCGCGGCCGCCCTGCTGGGGGCTGACGTAGGCATTGTTTTGCTCGCCGGGATGGAGAATGACGCTGGCCTTCTTGCCGACCGGCAGCGGCGCGAAGGGCGCCAACGCGGCGAAACACTGCTCCAGACGTGCCGCCAGTTTTCGTGCCGCGGGCCCCGCGTCGGCAGGATAAAAAAGGCGCACCTTGGCGGTGAGCTGCTCGCGCATCGGCGTGCGCGCTACGGCGCTGGCGGAGGTCAGGTCGAGCAGGGGCGCGACGCAGGCGGCGCCGAGCATCAACGCCCCGACGCAGGCGGCAGCAGCGCTCTGACGTCTAGGACGCCCGCTTCTTGCTGCCATCTGAGCGGCCGCGCTGCCTGCTTAGGGGCTGGCTGCGGGCGCAGCCAGCGGAAACTTGGTGTAGACGCTGCGGTCCATCTCGACCACTTCGACGGAAAACTGGCAAGTTTGGCTGGCGAGGCTCTTGGCAAAGGCCTCGGTGAGGACCTTGACACAGGCCTGCCCCACCCGCTGGCGGACGCTGATGTCGCGGCCGGAAAGCAGCGAGAAACGCAAGAAAACGAAGGCGTTTTGCGGCGCCCCGTCGCCCACGAAATAGTCGGTGTGGCGCCACGCTCGGCTCTTGATGTCGTCGGTGCTGAAGGCTTGGATCTCCTTGAGCTCACGGTGCAGGCGCAAAAAGAGGCCCTGGGGGTCGACCTCGTCGAGGACGTTGGCGGAGTATTCCAGCAGGCAGTGGGGCATAAACGCGTTTTTGTAGTTCATGCCCCGGGGGGTTGCAAATCATCCCTGCCTGCGCGCCTCAAAAAGGCTTGACCACCACCAGCAAGACGATGCTCACCAGCAGCAGCGTCGGCGCCTCGTTGAACCAGCGATACCAGACATGCGAGTGAGAATTGCGCCCTGCAGCGAAGCGGCGCACGAGCATCCCGCAAACGACGTGGTAAGCGAGCAGCGCCGCCACCAGCAACAGTTTGAGCCACAGCCAACCGCTGCTGCCGTAGGCGGCCCAGGCATAGCCCCACAGCAGCATGCCGCCCAGTGCTGTCGTCGCCAGCGCCCCCGGGGTCATGATGTACCAAAATAGTTTGTGCTCCATGGTGACGAAGCGGCGGTGACTTAGCTCGTCGGTGGTGTCGGCGTGGTAGACGAACAGCCGCGGCAAATAAAACAGGCCGGCAAACCACGTGACCATGGCGATGACGTGCAGTCCCTTAATCCAAAGCATCCTCGTCCCCTCGTATTTTGCGCAACACCGCCAACGCCTCGGCAAGTTGTGCGGCGGCAGACGCACCGGCAGCGGCGGCCTGCTGCGCCGCCGCCAGGGCCGGCGCGAAGGCCGGTCCCGGCACGAAGCCCTTTGCCTGCAACATACGTCCATCGACGCACGTGCGCACGAGGCGGCCGCGCAGCAACCAGGCCCACAGGCGCCGACGCGCTGGCGGCAACAACGGCTCGCTGGCGAGCAGCAGCAAACCGGCCAGATCCACGGGCGCCAGCGCAGCCGGCGCCGGCGACAGCGCGGCCAGCGCCGCACGCGCCGGCGCCAATTGCGCCATCAACGCCGGCAGGCGGCGCGCCAGGCCGATGCCGCGCTGCCCCAAACAGGCGAGCTCGGCGGCTGCCGCGCCGCCTGCGGCGCCGACGTCAAGCCCTAGGCGCAGCCAGAGCAGCTCGGCCTGCGCCGGCGCGGCGGCGCCCAAGCGGGCAC
>JBBSTS010000348.1:0-2004 GCA_038235675.1 Myxococcota bacterium
CCTTGGCTACCTGGTGCGCGCTGGCCGGCCCGATCCTTTCGACGTCATGGTCACCTTCAACTGGGCCAAGCTCGCCATCGCCCTGGCGCAGCAAAGAAAGTTTGGTAGCCTGGTGCGCCTGCACCAGGGTGTCTACGGCCACGCGCCGATGTCCATCGTCAGCGCCGGTAAAAAGCGCGTCGACGTCGCCAACATGTACGACAGCGAGAATTATCGGCCGAAGATCCGCTCGGTCATTGGGCTGCCGGCTTACTTGTGAGGCGCCTGGTGCGCCTGGGCCATACGCGGCAGGTGCTGTTGCATCTGCTGGTGGGCTGCGTCGTTGGCCTCGCCTGTGGCCTGAGCTGTGCCCTGTTTTTAAGCCTGCTGGAGCAGGTGAGTGCCTGGCGGGCGCAGCATCCGCAGATCCTTTTTGCCCTACCCCTGGCGGGGCTCGCGCTCGGCGGCGTCTGGCAGCGCGTGGGTGCTCCCATCGCCGCCGGCGCCGACACCATCTTGGCGCGCCTGCATGATCTCGGCCCGACGCTCCCGAAACGAATGGCGCCGATGGTCCTGCTCGGGACCCTCACCTCGCACCTCATTGGCGCCACCGTCGGGCGCGAGGGGACCGCAGTGCAGATGGGTGCGGCGCTTGCCGACCGTCTGCACCGCGGCCTGAGGCTGCCGTCGACGGCCCGCGCCTGGACCTTGTCGGCCGGCGTTGCCGGCGGCTTCGGTGCCGCCTTCGGAGCGCCGCTTGCCGGCGCCCTGTTTGCTCTGGAGTGGGCGGTGGTCGGCCAGCTGCGTTCCGAGGCGATGCTGCCGCTGCTCGTCGCGGCACTGGTCGGCAACGCCGTGGTGCGGGCGCTCCTCGTCGACCATGGCGCCTGGCGGCAGGTGGCGTCGCCGCCGCCGCTGACGGCGACGCTCTTGGGGAAATGGCTGCTGGTGGCGGCGGCTCTGGCTTTGTGTGGCGTGTGCTTCGTTCAGCTCATCCAACTGCTGCGCCGTGGCGCTGCGCGCGCGCACGTGTCGACACCGCTGCGCCTGGGGCTAGGCGGAGCCGTCTTTTTGCTCTTCTGGCAGCTCCTCGGCGGCGGCACGACCTATCTGGGCCTAGGCCAGGCCACCCTGCACGCGGCACTCTCGACCCCCCACCTCGGCGCCGAGGTATGGGCCTGCAAGCTGCTGCTTACCTGCATTTGTTTGGGCAGCGGCTTTATCGGCGGCGAAGTTACGCCGCTGCTTTTTATCGGCGCCGCGCTCGGCAACGCACTGGCGCAGCCTCTGCAGCTGCCGGTGGACCTCGCTGCCGGCGTCGGCATGGTCGGCTTGCTTGCCGGCGTGACCCACACGCCGGTGGCGCTGACGGTGATGGCGATGGAGTTGCTGGGGGCGTCGGTGGGGCCGCACGCGCTGTTGGTCTGCTTGCTATGCTCGGCGCTGACGGGTCGCCACGGCATCTACCACGGCCAGCGCTTCTTGTAGGCCTTTAGCCTATCTGCCGACGCTCGCACATGCGCCGCATCTTCATGAGCCCCTGTGCCTGGATCTGGCGGACGCGCTCGCGCGACAGCTTGTAGAGCTGGCCGATCTCCTCAAGGGTTTGGTCATGGTCGGTGCCGAGGCCGAAGCGCCGGCGGATGATGTCTTTTTCGATGGGGTTAAGCAGGTGCAGCAGCTCGCGTACGTGGGCGTGGGTGTTCTCGCGGATCAGCGCCTCGTCTACCGCGGGCGCCTGCTCGTCACGCAGCAGCTCCAAGATTTTGCGGGTATCGCTGCCGTTGCCTGGCTCGTCCAAGGAGATGGGCTCCTCGACGACGCTGCGCTGCATCTGCTCCACCTTGTGCGCCGGCATCGTCAGCTCCGTGCCGATCTCCGCCGCCGACGGCGCCCGCCCGAGGGTTTGGGTCAGGCGGCGGCTGGCGCGGCCGATGTGGCGGCGCGCGTCCATGACGTGGACCGGCAGGCGCACCTGCCTGCCTTTGTTGACGATGGCGCGCTCGATGCTCTGACGGATCCACC
>JBBSTS010000349.1:0-2003 GCA_038235675.1 Myxococcota bacterium
CCCAGCTTGCGGTGGCCGTAGGCGTCCGCCTCGCCGCTTTGCACCACCTCCCCGCCCGTTTGTATGGCGCCTTCGGAGACGGTGACCATGGCATAGCCGCTGGGGTTTTTGCGCTTGTCGTCGCTGAGCAGCCGCGCCAGGCGCTCGCCGTCGAAGGGCACCTCGGCGATCAGCGCCCGATCGACGCTGGCGAGATAGGCGGGGATCAGGGAGGTGAAACCGGCGTTGCGCCCCATGCACTCGACCACCGCAAAGCGCTCGTGCGAGGCGGCGCAGGTGCGCAGGTTGTGCAGATACTCGACCGAGCGGCTCACCGCGGTGGCGAAGCCCAGGCAGTAGTCGGTGCCATGGACGTCGTTGTCCATCGTTTTGGGGATGCCGATCACCGGGAATCCCTCGCGGTGCAGGCGGTCACCATAGCTGAGGGTGTCGTCGCCGCCGATGGGAAAGAGCACCGCGACCTGCAACGCCTCGAGCTTGGCCAAGATCTGCGGGGTCAGATCGACGGTGCCGTCGCCGCGTTTAACGGCAGCAGGGTTGGTCCGCGAGCTGTGCAAAAACGTCCCGCCGGTACGATCGATGGTGCGGATGGACTCCGCATCGAGGGTCCGCAGCCAGGTGGCGCGGCTTTCGGGTGAGTCGAGGTCCACCTCCACCAGGCCCTGCCAGCCGCGGCGAACGCCGATCACCTCCCAGCCCAGCGCCAAGGCGCCAGCAGCAAGGCCCTTGAGGGCGGTGTTGAGGCCAGGGCAGTCGCCGCCGCCGGTAAGCATGGCAATTTTCATGCCCTGACCTTAGCGCTGACACCCAGGGCAATAAAAGGTGCTGCGCCCAGCTTGGATGATGCGACGGATGGGCGTCTGACAGCGCCGGCAGGGCTGACCTTGGCGGCCATAGGCCAAAAGCCGCGGCGCAAACAGGCCCGGCGCACCTTCGCCGCCGAGAAAATCGCGCAGCGTGGTGCCCCCCAGCTCGATGGCATCGGTGAGCACCTGGCGCACAGCGCGCACCAGCAGGCCGCAGCGCGCCTCGCTGAGGCGGCCGGCGGCGCGCGCCGGGTGGACCCCCGCGGCGTGCAGCGCCTCGCAGGCGTAGATGTTGCCCACCCCCACCTGGCGCTTGGCATCCATCAGGGCGCATTTGATCGCCTGACGCACGCCGCGCGTCTGGGTCCACAGCCGCGCGGCGCTGAAGTCGGCGCTCAGGGGCTCGACCCCAAGGTCGCGCAGGCGCGGGTGCTGCGCCTCGGCCGCGGCGGCAAAGCAGCAGAACAGGCCAAAGCGCCGCGCGTCGTTGAAAAACAGCGCCCGACCGTCGCCCAGGCGCAAAATGACGTGGTCGTGGCGCGCGCGCGGGCGTGCACCGGGGCCCAGAAGCAGCCGGCCGCTCATGCCCAGGTGCACCATCAGGGTACTGGCGGCCGACAGGTCGGCGAGGAGGTACTTGCTGCGGCGGCGCAGCCCGACGAATTTCTGCCCCAGCAGGCGTCGGCGCAGCGTGGCGACGTCCACTGCTTCACGCAGCTGCAGGTGGTGGACCTCCACTTCGACGATCGTTTGACCGACCAGGTGCGGCAGCAGGCTGCGGCGGACGGTCTCGACTTCGGGCAGCTCGGGCATGGACGACGGCTACTGCCGCGTGGCCCGCAAACGGTCAAGGGCGGCGACTGCCGTGCTACTCCGGCGCCACCGGCACGCAGGGGACGCGCTGGCGGCGCAGGTTGGGAAAGTGGGAGAAGGTACGGTCGGCGCCCAAGAAAGCCTCGCCAAGCTCACAGCTGTGATGGGTGCCGTTGGCGGGGTTGTGGTCGTCGTCGTCGTCGGCCGCGATGGCGGCGCTGTAGGCGCTGCTCATGTCGGTCACCAGGGTCAAAAAGCGCAAGAAAAACTGGTCCGCCACCGCCGTGCCGCGCGCCACGCCGTAGCGCTGCTGCATCGCGGTGCGAAACTCCCACAGCGCACCGCAGAGCACCGGCGCGGCGTTGTGCGGCTCGTCGCCAGGAA
>JBBSTS010000350.1:0-1983 GCA_038235675.1 Myxococcota bacterium
ATGCGAAAGGGCTGCTGCCGTGGCCGCAGGCCCGCCAGGCTGCTGCTTAGCAGGGCGAGGTAGAGCAGCGCCAAGGCGCCGAGCCCCAGGCGCGCCGAGCGGCGCCAGCCGCCGGGGCGCAGACCCGCTTCGATCGCCTGCAGCAGCCCATCGAGCAGCAGCGCCAGGCCAGCCGAGGCGGCGCAGCCCACCGCGATGGCGGCGTGGTTGTTGGTCTGCAGGCCTGCGAAGATGTAGTTGCCCAGCGACGGTGCCCCCACCGGCGTCGACAGTACCGCCATCCCCACCACCCACACCAGGGCGGTGCGCACGCCGCCGGCGATGCTCGGCAGCGCCTGCGGCAGCGCCACGCGCAGCAGGCTCTGCCGCGGCGTCATGCCAACCGCGCGCGCCGCCTGGCGCAAAGCTGGGTCGACCGCCGCCAGGCCCGCAACCGTGCCGCGCAGCATGGGCAGCAAGCTGTAGGCGATGAGCGCAAGCAGCGCCGGCAGATAGCCGATGCTGCGCAGGTGCAGGCCGCCGCGCGCAGCCCACGGCGCCAGCCAGGCCAAGGACGGTACCATGATCGCCAGCAGCGCCAGCGATGGGATGGTCTGCAGCAGGCTGACCGCCGCCAGCGCCAGGCGCTGCAGACGCGGGCGCGACGCCACCCAGATCCCCGTGGGGATGGCGAGGCTGGCCCCCGCCAACAGCGCCCACAGCGACAGCTCGAGGTGGGCCCACAGCAGGCCCGGCAAAAGGCTCAGCTGCTCACGCAGCGGCGCACTCAGCACCCCAGCGCCGCGACCTGCTCGCCCAAGCGGGCGCTCACCTCGCGCGCCTGGCTCAGCGGCGTGCGGATAAGCTGCGCCACGTAGGGATCGGCCGGCGCCGCCAGTAGCTCTTGCGGCGTCCCCACCTGCAGCAGCCGACCGGCACGCATCACCGCCACCCGATCGCAGAGCAAAAAGGCCTCGACCACGTCGTGGGTGACGAAGACGCCGGTGAGGCCCAGGCGTTTGCGGATCGCCAGCAGCGAGCCCTGCAAACGGGCGCGCACCAGCGGGTCGAGGGCGCCGAAGGGCTCGTCGAAAAGCATCACCTGCGGCTGCGCCGCCAGGGCACGTGCGACGCCGATGCGCTGCTGCTGGCCGCCAGAGAGGGCTGTGACCTCACGGTCACGGTACTGCGCCGGCGGCAGCTCGACGAGCTCCAAAAGCGCATCGACCCGCGCCGCCGTCTTGGCGGCGCTCCAGCCCTGCAGGGCGCAGCTGATGGCGACATTTTGACCGACGCTCATATGTGGGAACAAGCCGACCCCCTGGAAGCAATAGCCGATGCGGCGGCGCAACAGATGGGCCTGCTGGTCGCGTACGTCTTGGCCGTCGATCTTGACCCTACCGGCGCTGGGCTGCACGAGTCGATTTATCATCTGCAGGGTGGTGCTTTTGCCCGATCCCGAGCCGCCCAGCAGGGCAACGAACTCCCCCGCTGCGACCCGCAGGCTGAGATCGTCGACGGCGAGAGACTGGTCGTAGCGCTTGCTGAGGTGGAGCAGTTCGATCATCACCCTGCAACCGGCGGCGGCGGCGCGCTATTGCGGGAAAGTCACAGCAACGCCGGCCCTTTTGCGACGTCGGCGAAGGCGGCGTCGAGCAGACGGGCGTTGGCGGACGAGCTCAGCAGCGCCGCGGCGCCCTTCTGCACCTGCGTGGCCAGTGCCCCAATGCGGCCCCGGACAAAGCCCGCGCCGCCCGCAAAGGCTGGCAGGCCCTGCAGCTGCTGGCGTAGGCTGGCGACGTCGTGCGGCCTGCCGTCCTGGCGGTTGCCGAAAAGGCCGCCGAGCAGCGCAGCGTAAAGGCGCGCATCCTGCGGCGCGACCTGCAGCGCCCCCCCCTCGGGGCCGCGCAGGGCGGCCGCCACCGCGGCCCACTGCGGCAAGCGCATCTGCTCGAGGTTTTTATGGCGCGCCTCTGGCGGCTTGTCGGCGACAAAGGCGCCCGC
>JBBSTS010000351.1:0-1969 GCA_038235675.1 Myxococcota bacterium
GGATGCTGGCTAACGGCCAGGCGGGGCGACCCGACGGAAAGTGCCACAGAAAACAGACAGCCGGCGCATAGCGCGACGCAGCCTCGCTGCCCGCGTGACGTCGGTGATGGTGAAAAGGTGCGGTAAGAGCGCACCGCGTGCACCAGCAACGGGGCATGGCAGGGAAAACCCCATCCGGAGCAATGCCAAATAGGGACCTTGATGTGCCGTTTCGCCTCGGCGAAACGACGCCCGCGGCGGCCCGTCGTGATAAGGTTCGGGTAGGCAGCTGGAGCGGCCGGGCAACCGTCCGCCTAGAGGAATGATCGTCGCCCACTCATGCAGTGGGCACAGAACTCGGCTTATCGGTCGGCTCCCGCTTCGACACCCAGCTCGCCGCCAAGATGCCGAGCTCGTAGAACAGCATCAGCGGCACCGCCATCATCATCTGGGTCATCGGATCGGGAGTGGGGGTCAAAACGCCGCCCAAGACGGTGGCGACCACCAGCCAGTATTTGCGCAGCCGCCGGTAGCTGGCGGGACGCACCAACCCCGCGGCGCTAAGCAGGGCCATCACCATCGGCAGCTCGAAGATGAGGCCGAAGGCGAGCATCAGCTGGATCAACAGGCCCAAATAGGCCGACACCGAGTAGTGCGCTTCGACGCCCGCCGGCACCATGTCCACCAGATAAGAAAAAGAGGCCGGCAAGACGCAGTAGAAGCAGAACGCTGCACCAGCCAAAAAGCAGCCCCAGGCCGCCAAGATGAAGGGCGCCAACCAACGCTTTTCATGGCGGTAGAGCCCCGGCGCCAAAAATCCCCACAGCTGGGCAAGCGCCAGCGGCATGGCCAAAAAGAGGCCGCCACATAGCGCCAGCTTGAGGTAGGCGAAGAACATCTCCATCGGCGTCAAGACGATCATCTTGGCGCCCGGCAGGCCGCGCAGGGGCCGGCAAACGTAGGCGAAGATCGGCGCAGCGAAGGTGAAGCAGCCAAAGGTGGCAAGCAGCCATCCCAGGCCGATGACGATGAGCGCCCGGCGCAGCTCCGCCAGATGGGTGAGAAAGGGCATCCGCGTGTGGGCGAAGGCCTGCCCCTGGGTCGTCGGCGGCGAGGAGGAGGCGGCCAGCGGCAGCGCTGCCATGGGCTCAGCCATCGGCTGCAGGTCGCTTAGGCGCTTCGGAGGGCGACGGCGGCGTCACAGGCGGCGATTTCGCCTCCTCGTCCGGCGACGTAGCCTCGGGGCGGTGGGGATCGTCGGCGCCGCGACGGGCCGCTGCCACCGCGCCTGGCGGCGGCGCCAGACGCTCGCCCTCCTGCGGGGGTGAGGGCGGCGGCGGCGAGGCCGCGGCCCGCGCCGAAGGCGACGAGGGCGGCACGACGTTGGATTCATCGAACTGGCGCCGAACCTCGTCGGCCATGCCGCGCAGCTCGCCGACGAAGCGCCCGAGCTGGCGTGCCAGCTCGGGCAGCTTCTGCGGCCCCAACACGACGAGGGCCACCAACAAGATCACCACCATTTCGCCCGCGCCCAGCCCGAACATCGCTCACCTCAGGTGCTGTCGAACATACCCGCCGCTAGGCCAGCACGGCAAGGAGGCTAGCCGGCGTGGATCCGCAGGGGCACGGTGACCTTGAAGCCCGGCCAGCTGTGGCGATGAAAGCGCAGGCGGCGCAGGCTGCGGGTCAAACAGCGTCCAGCCGGGTCCGCCAAGGCAGGCGAGATGTGGACGCCCGTGATCTCGCCCGAGACGTCGATGCTCAGCTCGGCCTCGACCTGCGCCGGGGCGGCGGCGCGATCGATGCCGCTGAAGCACCGCGCGATGTCGGCCTGGTGACGCAACAGCGTCGCCTGGATCTCTTCGGGCCGCAGCGCCCGCGCCGGCTCGCGGCGCGCGCGGCGCGGCGCGGCGGGCTCAGGCGCCCGCGGTGCGGCCGGCGGGCTGGCCGGGGGGCTAGCCGGGGGGCTGGGGGGAGTCGATGGCGGCCC
>JBBSTS010000352.1:0-1969 GCA_038235675.1 Myxococcota bacterium
ACCAGGCCGCCATAGCCCTGGCGCACGGCCGCGTCGATCAGGGAGCCGTCGCTGGCGGCCGTGGCGTAGATAATTTCCACTCGGCCCAAGCGCGGGGGCTGGGCTAGCATCTGGCGCCGGATAGGCCGGCGATAAAAGGTGACGGCGTTGCGATCGATAAAGCCGAGGGTCCCGGTTTCCGGGCTGACGAAGGTGTCGATCGAGTCGGTATAGGTTTTAACCACCTCGCTGGCGGCATGGATGGCGTTGTTCATCACCACCATGATGCCGTGGTCACGCGCCTGGGGACTCACCGCCACCAAGCAGCCGCTGAACAGGTTGGCCGGCCCATCCCATCCCAGCTCGTCCTGCGTACGCATGGCGCCCACCAAGACCACCGGGGTCGGGGCGTCGTGCAGCAGGTCGAGCAAGAAAGCCGTCTCTTCGATGGTGTCGGTGCCGTGGGCGATCACCACGCCATCGCAGCCCTCCTCAATTACCTGCGTCATTCGCAGCGCGAGCTCCAGGCCAATTTCTGGGCTCATGTGCGGTCCGGGCAGCTGGCCAAACTCGTGCAGCTGCAGGTCGAACTCGTCCAGCTCGGGGACGGCCGAGCAGATCTCCCGGCCGGTGAGGGTCGGCACCGCCGTGCCTTCCGGGCCGTTGTGGGTCATGCTGATCGTGCCCCCCGTAAAGAGCACCGCGACGCGCGCCGATCTCACCTTTAATCCCACCTTTTTTTCCGAGCCCTACGAGGCGCTTTCTAATGGGCCAGGGCCGCCTTATCAAGGGGCGCCGACGCAGGCGCTGCCTCCTGCGGGGCTGGCGTTGCGGCAGAAGGCCAGTGCGTTGCTGCGGTTGGTGGCAACCAGGTAACTCAGACGGCACTGCAGGCTGTCTCCCGCCGTCGCTCCGGGGGTGCCACTGGCGTCGAAGGCGGCACAAACTTTCTGGCATGTGTCCGCGTTGGAGAACAACAGCTGAGCGTTGTGGCAGCGTAGCTGCGCCAGGCCGCAGTAGCTGGTGCAGCTCATGCTGACGTCGGGGGTCAGCTCAGGGGTCCCGCCGCAGGCGCTCAAAGCGGTGCAGAACAGCATCCATCCGAGGCTGGCGCGATGCGATGCGGTGCTCAAGGGGCCAGCTCGGTGGGCGGCACGATGCCCGTAAAGGTGCAGCGACGCGCTCCCGTCTGCGTCGCCAGCATGTCGACCCAGAGGGTGCTGTGCGGCATGTTGTCGGCCAAGCGCTCGGGCCACTCCACCGCCACCAGGCGGGCGTCGGGGCGATAGATTTGCTCGAGCAAGCCGAGCACCTCGGCCTGCTGCACGTCTTCCAGACGGTAGAGGTCGAGGTGGATCAGCAGGCCACCGGGCAGCGCGTACTCGTGCACCCAGGCGTAGGTGGGACTCACCACCTGGGCGTCGGCGTCGGCATCCTCCCGGGCTCCTAAGCCCCGCGCCAGGCCCTGGACGAAGGTGGTCTTGCCGGCGCCCAGCGTCCCACGCAGGCCCAGGATGCTTTTTTGCGGCAGGGTCGCCACGAGCTGCTGCGCCAGGGCCTGGGTGGCCGAAGCATCGGCGCACAGGTGCGACCAGCTGGCGCTCATCCGACCGTGAGCAGCGCCAACATCTCCCGGACCGCCTGCGGCAGGCCGACGAAGAGGGCCTGGGCGATGAGGCTGTGGCCGATGTTGTATTCCTCGATCTCGGAGATCTGCACCAGTGGCAGGACGTTGTGCATGTTGAGCCCATGGCCGCAGGCGACCCGCAGGCCGGCCGCGGCGGCGTGGCGCGCGCCCGCTGCCAGGCGTGCGAGCTCCGCCTGCCGCTGCACCGCGCTGCGCGCGTCGCAGTAGGTGCCGGTGTGCAGCTCGACGCTTTGGGCGCCGATGGCCCGTGCGGCATCGATCTGCGCCAGATCGGGGTCGATGAACAGGCTGACCGGTAGATGGGCCGCCTGGAGCTCGGCGACGCGCGCCTGCAGGGCCGCC
>JBBSTS010000353.1:0-1967 GCA_038235675.1 Myxococcota bacterium
GAGGGCATCGACCTGGCCGAGGACCGCCAGCGCTTCTACGCCCTGCTCGACCGCCTACGGATCGCCTATCCCCCCCACGGCATGGCCAAAGATCTCGCCGACGCCAAGGCCATCGCGGCGCGCCTGGGCTACCCCCTGCTGGTTCGCCCGAGCTATGTCTTGGGCGGCCGCGCCATGGCCATCGTCTATGGGCCGCAGGAGCTCGAGCCGCTGCTGCGGGAGGCTTTCGCAGCGGCGCCGCAGGGAGAGGTGCTGATCGACAAATTTTTGGAGGAGGCGCGCGAGTACGACGTCGACGCGTTGGGCGACGGCCAAGGGATCTGCATCGCCGGCATCATCGAGCACATCGAGCAGGCAGGCGTCCACAGCGGCGACAGCACCTCGGTGCTGCCGCCTGTCTGGCTGCAGCCCGCGGAGCGCGAGGAGATGGTGTCCGCCACCCGCAAGCTGGGGGTGGCGCTGGGGGTGGTGGGCCTGCTCAACGTCCAGTTCGCCTGGGCGCGGGGCAAGCTCTACGTTCTCGAAGCCAACCCCCGGGCCGCCCGCACGGTGCCTTTCGTCGCCAAGGCCACCGGCAGGCCGCTGGCCAAGCTGGCCACCCACCTGCTTCTCGGCCGCAGCCTGGCAGAGCTGGCGCTGCAAGAGGATCTGCAGGTGAACCGCTGTTTCGTCAAAGCGCCGGTCTTTCCCTTCAGCAAATTTTTGGGGGTCGACCCGCGGCTGTCGCCCGAGATGCGCTCCACCGGCGAGGTGATGGGCGTCGACCGTACCCTCGGCGTGGCTTTTTACAAGGCTCAGCTGGCCGCGGGCCTGCGCTTGCCGGTGGCAGGCAAGGCGCTGCTGACCGTCAGCGCGCGCGATCACGAGGCGGTGGTGCCGGTGGCACAGCGCCTGCATTCCCTTGGCTTCGCCCTGCTGGCGACCCGCGGCACGGCGGCGACGCTGCGTGCCCATGGCCTGCAGGTCGAGGAGGTGCGTAAGACCCGTGAGGGCCGCCCGCACTGCATCGACGTGCTCAAAAGCGGCGAGGTGCAACTGTTGATCAACACGCCATTGGGCCAGAGCGCCCAGCGCGACGGCTGGCGCATGCGCACCACCGCGGTGGCCCACGGCATTCCTTTTATGACCACGCTCACCGGTGCCTCTGCCGCGGTCGAGGCCATCGCCCTGCGCCAGGCCGACGCCCACCGCGAGGTCACCTGCCTGCAGGATCTCGTCCGGATGGACAGCGCCGACGCGGTTGGGTAGATCCCTGCCATGGCCCAAAACGCATCTTTCGACGTCACCACCGGTTGCGACCCCCAAGAGGTCGACAACGCCGTCAACCAGGCGCAGCGCGAGCTCAGCCAGCGCTACGATTTCAAGAAGGTGGAGTTCACCCTCACCTACACCCGCGCCACCGACCTCATCGTCGTGGCGGCACCGGACGACTACAAGCTGCAGGCCATCCTCGAGGTTTTGCAGGCCAAGATGATCAAGCGTGGCGTGCCGGTGGCCAACCTCGACAAGCAGACGGTGCAGCCGGCGCACGGCAATTCGGTGCGCCAGGAGATCAAACTGCTGCAGGCGATCGACAGCGAGCGCGGCAAGAAGATCGTCAAGCTGATCAAAGACCAGAAATTCAAGAAGGTTCAGGCCGCCATTCTCAGCGACCAGGTCCGCATCAGCAGCCCTTCCCGCGACGAGCTGCAGGCCGCCATGGCGGCGCTGCGCCAGGCCGACTTCGGCATCGCCCTGGAATTTGGCAACTACCGCTAGCGCCGCGTAAACTGACGGGATGTCGGACGAACCCTCGCGCCAGTCGCAATCCCCCCCTTCTTCTGGCCCTGACGCCGGCTCTGCGTGGCGTGAGCCCGCGGCTTTTTCTGCAGCGCGGTCCGCGGAACATGACGCCCAATCAGCCCAGGGCAACTCGCCCATCGAGCTGGAGCTCAGGGAGCACAAGCTGCGGGTCGAGTACCAGCCGA
>JBBSTS010000354.1:0-1965 GCA_038235675.1 Myxococcota bacterium
CGCGGCGTCAGCCCCACGGCCCTCGCCGACGCCCCCTACGATGCCTTCGGCCGGCGCCTCGTCCCCACCGGGTGCCCCGGCCGCGGCCCGGCGCGGGTTATCTTGGAGGCCGCGCCGAGCGCCGCGCCGGCCCCCGCCGACGTCGAGCGCGTCTTCGTGCCGACCCAACAGGGCGGCATCGGCGGCGCCATCGGCCTGCCGACCTTGGCGACGCATGCCGTCGGCAGCGTGCCACTGACCGTCAACCATCAGGGACAGCTGCCGGCGGTGACCCTCTCCTTCAACCTCGCCCCCCAGGTCAGCCTGGGTGAGGCGGTGCGGGCCATCGACGCGGCCAAACAGGCGCTGCGGCTGCCGGCCAGCCTCAGCGCCGACTTTGCCGGTACCGCGCAGGCCTTCGGCGCCAGCAACCGTAGCCAACCGTTTTTGTTGGGTGGGGCACTGCTGGTGGTCTACGTCGTTTTGGGGATGCTCTACGAGAGCACCCTGCACCCGCTGACCATTCTGTCGACGCTGCCTTCGGCAGGCGTCGGGGCGCTGCTCGCTTTGTGGGCCTGCGGCCTCGACTTTGGCATTTTGGCCCTGGTGGGCATGCTGCTGCTCGTGGGGATCGTGAAGAAAAACGCCATTATGGTGGTCGATTTCGCCCTGGAGCTGCAGGCTGGCCAAAACCTGGCGCCCCTCGAGGCGATCACGCAGGCTTGTTGTTTGCGCCTGCGACCCATCTTAATGACGACCTGCGCGGCCCTATTTGGGGCGCTGCCGATGGCGTTGGGCGGGGGTACGGGGGCGGAGCTGCGTCGACCCCTGGGGATCACCTTGGTGGGCGGCCTGGCGCTGTCGCAGCTGCTGACGTTGTTTACCACCCCGGTGGTGTATTTGACCTTGGAGAGCCGTTTTCGCCGCCGGCGGGGGCGCTCGGGGACCGACGGATGACCAACCTTGCCTACATCTCGGGACGTAGTCGCTGGGGCCTCTACCTCGCCAACTTTTTTTTGGCCGAGCTCATCGGCGTCCTGATCCCGCTGCTCAACGACTACCTGCACGAGGGCGGCTGGAGTTCGCAGCGCATCGGCGTCGCCACCGCCATGGCCGGCCTCGGCCTGTTGCTGGTGCAGGTGCCGGCAGGGATCTGGCTCGACCGCGTGCGCGCCTACCGGGCCATTCTCGTCGTCGCGGCCCTCGTCGTGGGGCTGAGCTTTGGCCTGATGCCGCTGCTGCTCGACAAGCCGGTGGCGCTGTGTGCGGCGCTGTTCATTTCCGGCGCCGGCCAGGCTTTTATCGTGCCGCTGTTGAGCAACCTGGCGCTGCGTTTGGCCGGGCCGGTGGGGGTCAATGCCCTGATCGGCAAGGGCCTGTCCGCCAACCACGCCGGCAACCTGGTGGCCAGTGCCGGGGTGATGGTGCTGGTCAAGGTCTCCGGCAAGGCGGCCGCCTTCTATGCCATCGTCGTCATTGCGGGCCTCGCGGCGCTGTCGGTGCTGCTGGTGCGCAAGCGTGAGCTGCGCCACGTGATGCGCGAGGCGACCGAGCAGCCCGTCGCCCCCCTATCGCTGCTGCGCGAGCCGGCGGTGCGCATGTTGATGCTGACCGCCTTGCTCTATCACCTGGCCAACGCCAGCATCACGCCCTTGGTGGCGCAGTACGCCCGCCTACTGCATGCCCGCGACGGCTTTGTCACCGAGCTGGTGTTTGCTGCCCAGGCCGTGATGATCCCCGCGTCGATCGTGGCCGGCACCCTGGGGGACCGTTTCGGGCGTCGCCGGCTGCTGCTGCTGGCATTCTGCATGCTGCCCCTGCGCATCGCCGCCTACGCCGTGCTGCCGCGCGCCGAGTTGTTTTTGTGGGCGGCGCTGCTGGACGGCTTTTCTTTCGGCGTCTTCGAGGTGCTCACCGCCTCGATCTGTGCCGATTTGGACGACGGCCGCGGCCGCTTCAACGCCCTGATTGGCATGACCTGGTCGA
>JBBSTS010000355.1:0-1953 GCA_038235675.1 Myxococcota bacterium
AGCCCAGCTGATAGCTGGGGGAGACGGCCATTTGGCTGCCCAAAGGACTGCGTACGACGAAGGCCTGGTTGCAGTCGGCGGCGCTGCCTGTGGCGCCGTTGTCGGGGAAATTGCGGCAGCGCTCCATGAAGGACCAGACGCCTTGGTCGGTCTGATTGGTCCACATCGGCTGCGCCAGGATGTCGTTGCGGCCGCCGTTGGCAGCCACGCTCTGTATCCGTGACTTTGCTGGGCTGGCCTCCTTGGGGACCGGGTAGAAAAATATCTTTTGGTCCGTCTGCGGCGCGCGCAGCCACAGATCGGCGTAGTACGGCTGGTTGTACAGGTCGAGGACGAGGGGGGCCAAGGCCTGGGCGTCGGTGCCATCGGATGGGAGGGGCGTGGTGTCCAGCGCTTGCCAGGCGGCAACGTCCGGGGTGTGCTCGCCGGCGGCCCGCAGGCCGCTCCAGACGCGCAGCAGGTCTTCCAGCGGCCGCAGCCCCATGGTGTCGCTGGCGGCGCTGTAGCGGGGGAAATTGGTCAGGTCGACGACGATGTGGTCGATGCCGGCGGCACGCAGTTGGCGGGCGTGCTGAATGAGGATCGCATCGCTTTCTGGGCAGCGCAAAGCGTCGGCTTTGTCGGCGGTAGCCAGTCCCGGCAGCTCAGCGTGCAGCGTGCCAGGCACGCGCGGGGTGAGCACGCAGTAGAAATTGGGATCGGGGGTGTGGTGGTAATAAAACGCCGCGGCCAGCTGCGCCAATTGTGGGCGCACCAGCACGTCGGCCAGGCGCAGCGGTCCGCCGCTGGCCTGACTGTCGATCACCTGCTGTACCGTCAACGTGGGCCGGCCTTGTTTTTCGAGCTGCCGCATGGCCAAGGTCGCCGGCGCGTGCCAGAGGCTGTACATGGCCCCCGCGCGCGGGCAGGGACGACCGGCCGGTGTGAGGCAGTCGCGCGGGCAGCTGCTGCAGTCTTCGTTGCCGCTGCAGAGGCCATCGCCACAGCGGTCCACTTTGACCGAGTCGATTCGAAGGGCTCCGGCCGTGCCGGCCGGGCAGCTCAACTGCAGCAACGACGCCAAAAATCCCAGGGCGGACCAACGCCAGGCTGCTGCAAGCATGGACCAAGTCGTTAATCGAAGGGCATTATTGCGTCAAGCCAGCGCGGCGCTGAGTCGTTGCCGCCGCACTGGCCCATATTTTTTAGCGCGAGAAAGATTGCAGGCCCAGGCCTTTGAGAAAGTTCAGCTTGGTCGGCTGCAGGGTGACCCAGTCGTCGCCCACCAGGCCACCGGTGTCGCCACTGTTGGGATTCCAGGACCAGTAAAACCAGTTCTTCACCGCCGCATGCTTGCCGTCGTTGCCGGCGTCCGCGTTGCGCATGTACAGCGACAGGTCGCTCATGGTCGCCAGGTCGCGCGGGTCGGTGAAGTGCGAGCCAAGCTCACCGATGGCGATGGGATAGCGGTCGCAGCTGCCGTCGAAACAAAAGCCCGTCTTGCTCAGTGAGCCGAAGGAGCGGGTCAGGCGGCTGAACAGCGCCGGGCCACTGGCGCTCTGGTTGTTGGTGGTCACGGCCGGACCGTAGACGTGCGGTGCCAGCACGACGCGGCTTTTGTAGGCCTTACCACGCAGCTTGGTGAAAAAGGGACGCGGGTCGCTCAGCCCCAGCTGGTCGATGTCGCTGGCGGCGGTGGCGTAGCCGTCGCCCCAACTCGTCTGTAGGCTGCCCTGGCCGGTGCCCTCGAGGAAGTAGATGGTTTTGGGGGCCACTTTGGCAATGCTGTCCATCGCCAAAAAGTACAGGTCGGCCAGGGCCGGCTTGCCATCTTTCGCCTGCCACTGCAGGCCGTACTGATCCGGCTCGTTAAGGACGTCGACGAGAAGGTGGTCGCGCACCACTGGGTCGACGCTGAGCTCGGCGACCAGGCGGGTAAAGTTTTTCGCCCAGGTGGCGCTGTCTTCGAGGGCG
>JBBSTS010000356.1:0-1949 GCA_038235675.1 Myxococcota bacterium
CAGCGGCCCGCCCTCTGATCTGTCCAAGGGGGTAAAAAAAACTTTGCAGCAGGCGCGCCGCAGCCTGCAGCGTGCCGACCGCCCACGCCATAGCGCCTCCCGCCTGGGCTGCCTCTTTGGCCTGTTGCCCACCGCGGCTTTTTCCGCCCCGGTCGACGTACGTGAGGCGCAGCGCGACGATGGGGCCGACGAGCATGCCAAACGCTTCGTCCTGCAGCAGCTGGACAATTTACGCGGCTATCCCATCGTCCAGGCCAAGCTGCATCCGCGCGACGGGACGCCGCCGCTGAGCCTCTACGGCGTCATGCAGAACTTTTGGGAGGGTGGCAGCACCTATCTTTACGACGAGGCGCGCGGAGCTTTCGTGCTCGAGACCGAGCCGACGCCGACGCCGACGCCCGCAGTGGCGATGGGTGCACCTCAATCGTGCACTTAGCCAGGTAGGCAGCGCTTGGCCAGAGGGGTAAGTGCCACCTGTCCTGTGCCTACCAATTCGGCGGCAGCAACGGCGCCAGCTTCTTCGGATCGGCAGGCGCCGAGGAGGGCGGCGTCGGTGCAGGTGACGGCTTCGCGGTGGAGGCTGGCAGAGGCACCAAAAAGACCACGCGACGGTTCAACTGCGCGGCCTTAGGCTGGTCGATGGGGACTGCGGGATAGCGCATGCCGTAGGCGTGCGGCTCCATGCGCCGGGCGGCGACGCCGCGGGCCCGCAGGTGGGCGACCGTCGCCGCGACCCGACTCTGGGCCAGGCGCTGATTGAGGGCCTCGCTGCCGTGGTGGTCGGTGTGCCCCTCGATGATCAGGGTGGATATTTCCGGGTGCCGACGCATCTCGGCGGCGACCTGGTCGAGGACCTTGCGGTCGGCAGGCATCAGCCGCGCGCTGCTTGAGGCAAACAGCAAACGCCCCTCGATGAGTTTGCGCATGGGGCGCAGGGGCTGTGCCTGCGACACCATGCGGTGCTGCGGCACGGCGGCGGCCGTCTCTGGCGCCGATGGCGGGCCGTGCAACGGCACCTCAGGCGAATTTTTGGCTGCTGGCGGGGGCTGCGGCGCGGCCGCGAGACGGGGCGCCGCGTGCGTATCCCTCTGCCACGGCTGACACTCGACGGCGGCGCTGACGCGCCACTGCGGCTGTCCCATCGCGCGAGTGAGGCCGGCGCCCAGGCTGAGGTGGGCGGTGCAGGGGGGGACGAAACGAACGTGGGCGCCGATGGCCGGCTCGACCGCCAGGATGTCCTGCAGCGCTGCAACGCGCTCGCCGCGGGTGAGAATAAAGCTGGCGGGAACCTCGAGGCCGAAGAGCCAGTCGCCGTTGTCCGTTTGGTAGCCGAGGGCGGCGCCGGCCAGTACCCGGCTGCCCAGCGATTGGCCGGCGAAGCTGCGGTTGGCGCGGTAGCCGCCACCGGCGTAGGCGGCGTAGACCAGGCTCTGATGCTCGCCGGCCACCTGGACCAGCGCCTTGATGCCCAGGGGGGTGCCGCCGGCGTAGGCGGCGGCCGCGCCGGTGGGCAGCGTCAGGCCGAGGGTGCCGCCGATCCGGGTGGCTGAGAAAGTGTGCGGCGGCAGCGTCAAACTTAGCCCCAGGCTTAAATCGCCGCGGGCAAGGCTGTGGCTGGGGGCGGCGCTCTTGCTGCTGGCGTCGGCCGAGTCCTGGCCGTGGGCCCAGGCTTGCAGCGGCAGGCGCGCCTGCACGCGCAGCAGCGGCAGCGGCCAGATGCTGGCGCCCACACCCAGGCCGGCTTGGTCGGCGACCACGGCACTGAGTAGCGGCGGCGTGTTGCGCACGACCACCAAGGGGTCGTGGGCAAGGTTGCCGTCCAAGCGCAGCGCCACGGTGCGAAACCAGTTGGGGTCGCCCAAGGCCGCCTGAGGGTGCGGCGGCTCGCCGAGTGAGTCGAGCATCGTCCAGCGGCTGCCGGCGGGGGCGGCGACCAGCTGGTCGACGCC
>JBBSTS010000357.1:0-1948 GCA_038235675.1 Myxococcota bacterium
CAAAGATTTAACCAACGCGGCGCCCACCACGCCAACGACGACCACCACTCCGACCTCAACCACCACCACTCCGACCTCAACCGCCACCACCACCACCACCACCACCGCGCCGACGGCCACAGCCCCGACCACGACTGCGGCAGGCGCCACGGTAATTGCCGCGGATACGAAGACTGTGGCCGACGCCCAAACAGCCCTCGACAATGGCCTGGCTTACAGCAAAGCCGGCTTCATCGACATCGCCGCCGGCAACACCGGCACGCCTTCGGCGCTGAGCGTCGCCCAGTCCGCGGCCGCTTTCACCGGAATGGATCCGGCTGTCGACAGCGCTCTTGCCACCTACCAGGCGAACAAGACGACGGCCAACCTGCAGAGCCTGGCGAAGGTACTGCAGCCGGTCTTTCTCGCCAACTCGACCTACCTCAACGGCCTCCGCAGCGACCTGCTGGCGGCCCAGAAGCTGCTGGCCACGGATAAAGGGGGCTGAGGGTCATGGAAGCCAAGCCGCCTGGACGCGTCGGCGACAACTATGCGGGATTGAGCCAAGGGGTGCGCGACGCCATTCAGCAGGCCAACACCCCTGCCGGGCAACACGTGCGCCGAATAACGCAGGACCGCCCGAAAGTCGCCGCCCTGCTCGCCCAAGCGCAAGATGCGGGCGCCTCCGCCGCCGAGCGTGCCCGCGCCTCGGGCGCTCTGCAGGCCGCACTCTCGAAGCTCCCCCCCCTGGAGTTGAGGGATCGGGCGAGCAGTCTGACAGAGAAAGAGGCTTTGGAGCGCGCCCTCGCCGGCGTCCTAAAGCCGCCGCGAGGCGTATAGCCCAGACCGAATGACATGACCTGCTGCGGCCGGCGATATGGGCCCTTGGGAGGGCGTCCAGCCCTGTGCTAACCTTGTTGAGGTGATGCCTGACTCTCTTCGAGCGCTGTTTGCCCACCCGCCGCTGCTCGGGCTTGTCTTGCTATCCACCCTGGCCTTGGGCGTCGGACTCGAGCGCGTACTGACGCTCTGGCGCAATGCCTCGCGCCTGCGACTCGGTCACCAGCACATCCTCGCCCACCTGCAGGCAGGCGCCCAGGATATGGCCCAGGCGGTCAACACGACCTCCGCCCACCACGCCGCCACCCCCCTTCTGGGGCTTCTTTTGGCGGGCCGCGCCAGCAACTCGGGCCCGGTCGTGCGGGCCTACGGGCAGGTCGTCCGCCGTGCGCAGGCGCGTCTCTGGCTGCTTGGCTCCATTGCCTCCATCGCCCCCTTCGTCGGCCTGCTGGGGACCGTTTTGGGGGTCATGCGCGCCTTCGAGGACATCAACACTCAAGGCAGCGGCGGCTTTGCCGTCGTCTCTGGCGGCATCAGCGAGGCACTGATCACCACCGCCGTGGGGATCTTCGTTGGCATCGAGGCGGTGCTGCTGTTCAACGTCCTGCGGGTGAAAGCGGGGGACTACGCCGCCCAGCTGCGCGACGCCGTCGATGAGGTAAGCGAGGCCTGGGCCTGCCTTCCCGAGCATCCCAGGGCCAACTGAGTCATGCTGCCGCCTTCGACGCCGAGCGAGGCGCTGCCCGAGCTGGTGGCTGAAATCAACATCACGCCGCTTACCGACGTCTTCTTGGTCCTGCTCATCATCTTCATGGTCAGCTCCAGCGCCATGGTCGACGCTGCGCACCACGAGCAGCTGCAGGTGTCGCTGCCGAGTGCCGGCGCGTCGAAACAGGGCGAGGTGGGCGGTGGCAGCCTGGTGGTGGGAGTGAGCGCGGATGGCACCCTGGTGGTGGATGGCCAATCCCTGCCCCAGCCGCAGCTGATGCCGCTGCTGGAAGCCGCCCACCGCCGGGCGCCGCATAGCGTCGTCATCGTCGATGCGGACGGGTCCGTGGCCCATCGCCACGTCGTTGCGG
Source organism: Myxococcota bacterium (assembly GCA_038235675.1). GTDB lineage: Bacteria > Myxococcota > XYA12-FULL-58-9 > XYA12-FULL-58-9 > JBBSTS01 > JBBSTS01. The sequence goes on from JBBSTS010000357.1 coordinate 1,899, forward strand.
TCATGGACGCCATCAAAGTTGCCGGCTTCACCACCGTCGCCATCGGCGCC
>JBBSTS010000358.1:0-1939 GCA_038235675.1 Myxococcota bacterium
CAACGGCTCTGCGACGCGGGGCACACCGTCCTGCTGGAGACCAGCGGCTCACTTTGCATCGCCGCCGTCGATCCGCGGGTGCACCGCATCCTCGACATCAAGACGCCCAGCAGCGGCGAGGTTGACGCCAACCTGCTGAGCAATCTGGCGCTCCTGACGCCACGCGACGAGGTCAAGTTCGTGATCGGCAGCCGTACAGACTACGATTGGAGCGTCGATTTTGTGCGCCGCCACGACCTGGTGGCCAAAGCGTCGGTGCTCTTCGGCGTCGTCTTCGAGGCGCTGCCGCTGGCCGACCTGGCGGCATGGATCGTCGCCGACCGCCTGCGCGTCCGCCTGCAGGTGCAGATGCACAAGGTGATCTGGGATCCGGAGCGTACCGGCGTCTAGATCTCCTCTGGCGCGCCAAAGTATTGGTTTGTTGCACGTCGCCTGTGCCAGGCTCTTTGGCCTGGAGGCCGTCATGCGCAACCGCCGCTTTTTTTGCTCCCGCTGGACCCTTTGGGGCCTCGCCGCCCTTTTTATGTCGGCGTCGTCGGCCCAGGCCGGCGTCAGTGCCGCGCTGCACGGCCACGGCGGCCAACGCCCTCCGGCGCACCTGCGCCTGGGCGCCCGCCGCGCTGCGCATTTGCTGCCGGCGACGCCGCACCAGCAACAGAGCGAGGAGGACGACCTCGACGACGTGGCGATGACCTTTTTGGGCCAGCACCGCCTGGACAGGCCGCGCTTTCGTACCGAGTCGGTGGAGTCGGACCTGCAGGTGATCATGACCTACTTTCGCGGCCTGACCGGTTCCCACCAGCTGCAGCTGCTGCCCTTGTCGCACACTGGCCACGAGGGGGTGACCCTCTACGGCTTTGCCCAGTCGGTGAACAAGGTGCCCATCATCGGCACATTCGCCCTGGCGAAGGTCCACCACGACATGGTGCAGTACGCGCGCAACTTTCTGGTTCAGCCGCCGAGGATCGACACCCAGCCGCGCATCGACTCGGCCGTTGCCGGCCGCACTGCATGGCAGAGCGTCTTGGGGTTCGCGCAACATGCCCTGCCGGTCACCAGCCCGATATTGGGGATTTTGTACGATGGCGACGTGCCGCGGCTGGTCTACCGCGTCGGCATCGACAGCGAGGCGCCCTGGCACTATTGGACGGTCTCGGTGGACGCCCACAGCGGCGCCGTAGTGCAGACCGAGCGCAGCGGCCTGGACGGCGTGTACGGCAGCGTGAGCGCCCACGTCGAGCCGCAGTGCGAGGGCGACACGCCGCTGCTGGCGCCGATGCCGCACGTCCAGTGGCGCCGCGGCGCCGCCACCAGCAAGGAGGGCACCTTCGCCAGCGACGGCGAGCTCGAGCAGGCCAGCCTCAGCCTCAACGGCGCCTATTTTCGCGTCGACAGCTACTTGGGGAGCAACCTGCAGCAGCAGACGCCGCTGATGCCAGCGCCGGCGGACAACGTGTTGGTGCTCGAAGAGAAGGCCTTCAGCCAGCTGGATCCCTACTATCATGCCAGCCAGGTGCGCCACTGGTTGCGCCAGCGCGCCGGCGAGGAACCGCAGCTCAAAGACAGCCGCCTGTGGCCGTGGACCCGCAGCCAGCTTCCCCTGCGGGTGGACCTGCCCAGCGGCCACCAAGGCTTCTCGTGCAACGCATTTTATGATGGCCGCTCGCTCAACTTCTACCAGGCCGACGCCAAGCTGGGGTGCAACAACAGCGGCCGCATCGCCAAGGTGGTCTACCACGAATATGGCCACGGCATTCATGACCAGCTCACCGCCAACGAGCACACCTTCGACCACCAGGTGTCCGAGGGCGCCGCCGACTACGTCATGGCCACCGTGACGGGTGACCCCAACATGACCGGGCTGCTGGGCTGCGACGCCGTGCTGCACGGGCGCTCGACCTTTCGCAGCTGCGTCAACCGCTACACCTACTGCCGCAGC
>JBBSTS010000359.1:0-1931 GCA_038235675.1 Myxococcota bacterium
AGCGCTGTCGTCGGCGCCTGCGCAACGCCATCGCCGCCCTCAAAGCCGCGCCTTAAAAAAAGAGGTACGCCCAGCCGCCTTCTTGGCCGCCGCCGCGCCCCCGTGCCACCATGGGGCCATGCTGATCGTCCAACTGGAGGCGCCGCACAAGCTTCTGCAGGGCGACTCCCTCTACCGCACGGTGCAGCCCTGCGCCGCGGTTGCCGCCTATCCTGGCGTCTTTGCCATCAGTGGATCGTGGCATTCGCCGGTCTGCCAGCGCGCCGCGTTGGCGGCGGACGTGCTGATCTTATGCCAAGCGGTGGACGCCGATTTTTTGCCCGTCTTGGCGGCGCGCCGCCGTGCCCTGCGGCCGACAGTTTTTGAGATTAACGACGACTTCACCGCCATGCAGCCCTGGAACCGCGTGGCGGCCTTCTGCCAAAATCCGCTGATGATGCAGATCACCTTGCAGCAGGCGCGCCAGGCGCAGGCGCTGCAATTTTCTAGCGCCGATCTGCAGCGCCGCTTTGGCCACCTGCATCGTCGCAGCCTGGTGCTGCCCAACCAGCTGGTCGAGCTGCCGGCGCTGCCGCAAAAACCTTCGCAGGCTGCGGGCGGCGCCTGCGTCACGCTCGGTTTCGGCGGCTCGCCGGGCCACCGTGAGGACGTCCGCTGGATCGTCCCACGCCTGCAGGCCCTGCTGCAGGCGACGCCGCAAATACAGTTTCGCAGCATGGTGCAGCCTGAAATGCGGACGCTCTTCGATCCCTTGCCGCCGGCTCAATGCGCGCACGTGGATCCCGGCGACATGGCGAGCTACCGACGGTTTTTGACGCAGCTGGACGTGGGCCTGGCGCCGCTGTTGCCGACGCCCTTCAACGACGGGCGCTCGGACGTCAAGTTTTTGGAGACCGCCGCCGCGGGTGCCGCCTTTTTAGGCAGTGACGCCCCCGCCTATCGTCAGAGCGTCGTCGACCAGGACAACGGCCTGCTTTTTGCCGACCTCGACGCGTTCAGCGCCAAGTTGAAGGGCCTCATCGCGCAGCCCCATCGCCGCGCTGCCTGTGTGCAGCGGGCGCGGACGCAAATTGCAGCGCAGCGGCTGGAACACCAGCATGCCGCCCGGCGCTGCGAATTTCTCGCCTCCTTGCTGTCGCCGTCGCAGCGCCAACGGGCCAGCGGGCAGGCGGCAGAAAAATTTGACGCCCTGGTCGCTGCCCACGCCAACGTCGATGCGCGCGGTCCACGCTACGCGCGCCTGGCGCCGGGCCCCTTCGAGCTCGCCCTGCTCGCTGGCCGGCCGGCCAGCGATCCACGCCAGGCGCAAGGGCAGTTTTTGGAGGCCGGACGGCTGCAGGACAACTACCTGCCGCTGCTGTATCGCGGCCAGCGACAGGCCGATCCAGCGCAGGGGCTAAAGCTGCTGGGCGAATGCGTGCGCCAGCAGCCGCGCTCCTGTGCCGCGTGGTACGGCATTGCCCGGCGACTGGAGCAGCGCGGCGAGCGCGCTGCGGCGGCGCGGGCCTACGCGCAGCTCGTGCGCCTGGCGCCAGAATGGGAGGCGGCCCCGCCGGGGTCTACGCGTCTGCGCGCGCGGGGCGCAGACGCGGCCGATGTGCCGGCGTAGTGGCCGCCGCTGGTGCCCCGTTTCACAGACCTTTGCGGCAGCATCGCGAGGGCTTGGCGCTCAGGGCAAGGCGCAACGACGAGGCATATCATCGTTATGGCGAGGAGGCGCAACGCAGTCCTGGGCGTCAAGAACCGCGAGGATGGTGAAAAGATCTGTGAGACGGGGCACTAGGCTGCGGCGGGTTGTGCGGCAGCCTTTTTTAGCACCCGCAGGGTCGACAAAAAAACCCGCTCTTGGCGCTGCAACGTCAGGCCATGGGCGGCAAAGTGGGCGTCTAGGTCACAGCGCTGGTAGTCGAGGAAGTAAGGTTCGTCGAAAT
>JBBSTS010000360.1:0-1921 GCA_038235675.1 Myxococcota bacterium
CAGGTGGAGACCGGCTCGGCCATCACCTGGAAATACCCCAGCGTCATTTTGCAGGGCGACGATTCGGTGGGCGAGTTTTACTCGGTGGCGGTGACCAACAATTATCAGCAGGCCGACACTGGCACCAAGATGCTACACCTAGGAAAAAGGACCCGCAGCACCATCATCTCGAAGGGGATCAGCGCCGGCCACGGGCAAAACGCCTATCGCGGCCTGGTGTCGGTGCATAAAAACGCCGCCGACGCGCGCAACTTTACCCAGTGTGATTCGTTGTTGTTCGGCGCCGATTGCGGCGCCCACACCTTTCCCTTCATCGACGTCAAAAACAGCAGCGCCCAGATCGAGCACGAGGCGTCGACCTCCAAGGTCAGTGACGCGCAGCTGTTTTACTGCAAGCAGCGCGGCCTGTCGGCGGAGGACGCCATTTCCGCTATCTTGTCGGGCTACTGCCGGGAAGTCTTCAAAAAACTGCCGATGGAATTCGCCGTCGAGGCGAAAAATCTGTTGAGCGTCAGCCTAGAGGGGAGCGTCGGCTAGAGCCGGTGCCCCGTGGAGTAGAGATTTGGAAGCTTTGCTAGAGATCAACGATTTGCACGCCGCCGTGGGCGACAAGCCCATTTTACAGGGCCTGTCGCTCACCGTGCGCCCGGGCGAAGTGCACGCCATCATGGGCCCCAACGGCTCAGGCAAAAGCACCCTGGCGCAGTTGCTTGCTGGCCACGACGCCTACAGCATCCGCGGCAGCGTGCGCTACAAAGGTGAGGACCTACTCACCCAGGCGACCGAGGAGCGAGCGCGCAACGGCATCTTTTTGGCCTTTCAGTATCCCGTGGAGATCCCCGGGGTGAACAACGCCTACTTTTTGCGCGCCGCCCTCAACGCCAAGCTGCGCCACCTGGGGCGGCCGGAGATCGACGCCTTCGATTTTCTGGCGCTGCTCAAAGAGAAAATGCGGCTGTTGGAGATGGACCCAAAATTTCTTGACCGGCCGGTCAACGAAGGCTTTTCCGGCGGCGAGAAAAAGCGCAACGAGATCCTGCAGATGGCGGTGCTTGAGCCTGATCTGGCGGTGCTCGCCGAGACCGACTCGGGCCTGGACATCGACGCTTTGCGGGTGGTCGCCGACGGCGTCAACCGCCTGCGATCCCCGCAGCGCGGCATGCTGGTGGTCACCCACTACCAGCGCCTGCTCGACTACATCGTTCCCGACTTCGTTCACGTCCTGGCGCATGGGCAGATCGTCCGCTCGGGCGACCACACGCTGGCCCTCGAGCTGGAGGCGCGCGGCTACGGTTGGATCGAGGGGCTCGCTGGCGCGGATCCAACCGCCGCCGCCCCACGACGGGCGGTGGGCGCATGAGCGCAGCATTGCCTCTCGGCGAGCCGGTGGCGCAGTTTTTGCCGCCTGCAGGCACCGCGCGCGCGCCGCTGCAGCGGGCCGCGCACGCCCAGGCCCTGGCGATCGGCTGGCCTAAGCGCCGCGATGAGGCTTTTGGCCACCTCATGTTGCGCGACCTGCTGGCCCTCGCAGGCGGCCAGCCCGCGGCTGCGGCTGCGGCCGCGGCGCCCAGCGACCTTGCCGTCGCGGCGCCGCTGGTACAGGGCAGCAGCCAGCTGGTGCTGCTGGGCGGTCGCTGGCAGCCGCAGCTCGGAGACTGGTCGGCGCTGCAGGCCGCCGGCGCCACCGTCGAGCCGCTCGCGGCGGTCCTCAAAGATCCGCACCATCCCGCTTTCGCCTGCCTGCAGGGCGAGGCGGAGCGCAGCAGCCGCGGACTGTGGCCGGCGATCAACGCCGCCCACCTGCGCGATGGCCTTTGCCTGCGTCTGCCGGCCAAGCTCAAGCTCGCCAAGCCCATCGAGGTCGTTTACGTGCGCGACGCCGCCGTCGACGGCGCCCCGCTGCGCCATCCGCGCCTGGTGC
>JBBSTS010000361.1:0-1906 GCA_038235675.1 Myxococcota bacterium
CGAGGGCGTGGTGGGTGCTGCCCATGATCCCATAGGTGTAGCCGCCGCCGTTGCCCACCAGGCGCACCGGCAGGTTGTGCAGGCAAAGGTCGTTGCGGATCTGCTCCAGGCAGCGAAAAACGGCGAAGGGGGCGATCGAATAGATCCACGGTCGATGGCCCGCCAGCGCCAGGCCGGCGGCCATGCCGACCATGTTTTGCTCGGCGACGCCGACGTTGAAAAAGCGCCGGGGATGCGCGTCGCGCAGCGGCTCGAAAGCGCCGTAGCCCAAGTCGCCGGTCAAAAACACCGCCCTGGGGTCGGCCGCGAACACCTCTTCGAGGGCGCGGCAGAAATCAACCCGCACCTTCTGCTCCTTCGACCGTGGGCTCGGGACCCAAAGACTGCAGGGCGCGCTCGTAGTCCGCCGCCGCCATCGATCGATAGTGCCAGGCCAGCTCGTTCTCCATGAAGTCCACCCCGCGACCCTTGATGGTGTGCGCGATGAGGCAACGCGGCCTACCGTCGCCGCGGCGCTGCAGCGCGCTGTGCAGGGCCGCCGGATCGTGGCCGTCGACCTCTTGAACGTCGAAGTGAAAGGCGGCCCATTTGGCCGCCAGCGGCGCCATGTCGAGGACCTCGGCGGTGCGGCCGAACCCCTGCAGGCCGTTGGCGTCCACCAGTACGGTCAGGTTGTCTAGGCGGTGGTGGGCGGCCACCATGCTGGCCTCCCAGATGGTGCCCTCGTTGCACTCCCCGTCCGACAGCATGCAGACCACCGGTCGGTCGCAATCCTGCAGGCTCCGGTAGGCCAGCGCCAGCCCCACTGCCATCGGCAGGCCGTGCCCCAGCGAGCCGGTTGCGACGGGGATGGCGGCAAAGGCGTTGGGGGCGGGATGGGCCGGAAGCAAGGTGTCGTCGCGGTAGTAGGTGTCCAGCTGCGCCGCGCTGAGCTGGCCGACCTCGAAGAGGGTGGCGTACAGCGCTGAGGCACCGTGCCCCTTGCTGAGGATGAAGCGCCCTTCGGCGGGCAGCCAGCCGCCATAAATCACCGCGAGCATGTCGATGCTCGACAACCCCGTGCCGATGTGGCCGGATTTGGCCTCAAAGTGCAGGCGCAAAAAAGTCCGGCGGATCCGCCAGGCCAGCGCCTGCAGCCGCCGCGTCTGCGCCGTCGGCATCAGCGTGGCGCCAGGACGCTGTGGGCGCGCGCCGCCTGCACCAGCTGTGGGTGGTGGCGCAGCCAGGCTTCGGTCTGCAGCAGGCCCTCCGACAGGGAGGTCTCTGCCTGCCAGCGCAGCTGCTCGGCGGCGTAGGTCGTCTCGGCGACCCAGCGCTTTTGGTGGTCCCAGTGGCGGGCGGCGCTGCGCTGGTAGGAGGGTTCGGCGGCGACGCCGAAGAGCGCGCGCGTGGTGGCGGCCAGCTCGCTTAGGGTCGTGCAGACGCCGCTGCCGACGTTGAAAACGTCGCCTGCCTGCAGCTGCGGCGCCCGCTCAATCGTCGCCTCGACGGCCTCGCAGACGTCGGCGATGTAGACGAAGTCGCGCGACACCTGCGGGCTGGCCAGCGGCGGTAGCTCGCCTGCCTGGGCACAGCAAAGCAGCTTGGGAATGAGGCGCGAGAGCTCCTCGTAGGGCCCGTAGACCGAGTAGAGCCGCAGGGCGAAGGCCGGCACCCGGCGCTTGAGGGCGTAATAGCGCACCATGGCCGAAGCGGCGACCTTGGAGACGGCGTAGTGGCTATCGGGCCACAGGGCGGCGTCCTCGCGCGGGCGGGTGCAGTTGACCCCATACTCCGACGAGCTGCCCAGCTGCACCAGGGCGCGCAGGCCGGGCAGCTGCGCGGCGCCCTCCAGAACGTGGCGCAGGCCGTCGACGTTGACTGCGTAGGTGCGAGCGGCGTCTGCTTGCACGGCGTAGGCACCGTA
>JBBSTS010000362.1:0-1898 GCA_038235675.1 Myxococcota bacterium
GGCGGTGCCGGCGCGGCCAGCGCAGCCGCCGGCGCAGTTGCTGCCGCAGCTGCAGTGGCTGCAGATCGGCACGCCGGGGCCGGTGACGGGGGTCACCGCACGCGCCGAGCGGGTGGTGCCTGGCGGCCTCTTCGCCGCCTGTAAAGGTGAGCGCGCCGACGGCCACGATTTCGTCGCCGCGGCGCTGGCGCGCGGCGCCGGTACCTTGCTGCTCGAGCGCGCCGTACAACTTCCCGCCGACGCGCAGGTGTGGGTGGCCGTCGCCGACGACGTGCGCGCCGCCTTGGCACAGGCGGTGCAGCGCTTTTTTGGCGACCCGGGGGCCGCCCTTTTGGGCGTCGGCATCACCGGCACCAACGGCAAGACCACCTGTGCCAGCCTGTTGCAGGAAATTTTGACTGCCGCCGGCCACCTCACCTGCCGCATCGGCACCTTAGGAAGCGCCATGGGTGCGGTGCATCTGCCGCCGACGCTGACGACGCCGGCCGCCGAGGACCTGCTGGCGCAGCTGGCCCAGGCGCACCTGCACGGTGCCACGGCGGTGGTGCTCGAGGCCAGCTCACAGGCGCTGGCGCAGCGTCGCCTCGACGGCGTGCCGCTGCGTGCGGCGCTGTTTTTGAACCTTAGCCCCGAGCACCTCGACTGGCACGGCGACATGGCCAACTATGGCGCTGCCAAGGCGCGGCTGCTGCAGCGCCTGGGGCCCGGCGGGGTCGCCGTCTTCAACCTCGACGACCCCTGGAGCGCCCAACTGCACGCCGCGGCCGGCCCCACAGCATGGGGATTTTCTGCGCATGCGTACACCCCGGGGGCACGGGTGTTCGTGCTGCAAGTCGACCCCGTAACAGACGGCATGCGGCTGCAGCTGCGTGTCCCGCAGGGCACGCTGACCCTGCACAGTCCCCTGTTTGGCGCCTTCAACGTCGAGAATCTCGTCGCCTGCGTCAGCGTCGGACTGGCGCTGGGGCTGCCGCTCGGCGCGATCAGCGCAGGGGTGGCGAAGGTGGCGGCGGTGCCTGGCCGCCTCGAGCAGATCAGCGGTCCAAAGGAGCCCTGCGTCGTCGTCGACTTCGCCCACACCCCCGCCGCCGTCGCCGCCGCCCTGCTGGCGATGCGCAGCCGCCTGCGCGCCCCCGGGGGGCGCCTGTTTTGTGTCCTGGGCTGCGGCGGTGAGCGCGACGCCAGCAAGCGCGCGCCGATGGGGGCGGCAGCCAGTGAGTGCGCCGACTACGTCGTCCTCACCAGCGACAACCCGCGCGGCGAGCTGCCCTTGACCATCGCTGCAGCCATGGCCCAGGGGATCGAGAGGTCCGGAGGCCTGTCCAGCAGGTCTTACGTCGCCCGCGGCTACGCCGTCGAGTTGGACCGCGCCGCCGCCATCGCCCACGCCCTGCAGCTGTGCAGCGTCGACGACGCCCTGCTTATCGCCGGCAAGGGGCACGAGCGTGAGCAGCGCATTGGCTCAAACGTCCTGCCCTTCTGTGACCGCGAGGTCGCGCGCCGGCTGCTGCAGACATGGAGCGCTGCGGCAGATAAGAAACAGGCATGATCCCCATGCTGCTCGAAGAGGTGGCGGCCGCCGTCGGCGCCGTCGTCACGGCGCCAGGTGCCTGGTACAAGACGCCGGTGCGGGCCGTGAGCGCCGACTCACGCAGTCTCGTCCCCGGCAGCCTGTTCGTCGCCCTGCGCGGCGCGCGGGTGGACGGCCACACATGTTGCGCGGCGGCCGTCGAAGCCGGCGCCGTGGCCCTGTTGGTGGAGGCCGGCGCGGCGCTGCCGCCCGGCGCCGCAGGTGTGCCGCAGCTGGCGGTGGCCGCGCCGCTGCAGGCATTGGGCGATTTGGCCGCCTGGTTTCGTCGCCAGCCGCCGCGCGGCGATTGGCCGCTGTGCGCGGTGAC
>JBBSTS010000363.1:0-1889 GCA_038235675.1 Myxococcota bacterium
CCGGTGACGCTCCCCTCCTGCATTGCCTGCAACAGGGCCGCCTGCGTCTTGGGCGGCGTGCGGTTGATCTCGTCGCCGAGTACGACGTTGGCAAACAGGGGCCCCGGCACGAAGCGAAAGCTGCGGCGTCCGTCGGCGTCGACGTCCATGACGTCGGTGCCGGTGATGTCGGCCGGCATCAGGTCGGGGGTGAACTGCAGACGCGCAAATTTTAGGCCCAGGGCGGCGGCGAGCTCCTGAACCAAGGTCGTCTTGCCGAGCCCGGGGACGCCGATCAGCAGGCCATGGCCGCCAGCCAGCAGCGTCACCACCATCTGTTCGATCGTCTCGGCTTGGCCGAATATCCGCTGCGCGAGGCGCTCGACCAGCGCGCCTGCCTGCGTCGCCACCTCCTGTGCAAGGGCGGCGTCGGCGTCCGGCGCGGGATCCGACATGACGGGACTGGACATCAACGCAGCAAAGCATCGCCCTGCCGCCGGACGCAAGCCTCGTTTTTCTAACGCAGCATCGCCTCGGCGGCGGCGGGCACCAGGGGCCTGGCGATGAGGTACCCCTGGCCAAAGTCACACCCCAATGCCGCCAGGCTCTGCCACTCCAACTCCGTTTCGATGCCCTCGGCGATGACGCTCATCTGGAGGTTGTGGGCCAGCAGGATGATGGTCTCGACCACCTTGGCATGCTGGTTGTCGGCGCCCAGCCCGGTGACGAAGCTGCGGTCGATTTTTAGGGTGTGGATGGGCAGCTGGTACAGGGTGCTCAGCGACGAGTAGCCAGTGCCGAAATCGTCCATGCACAGGCGGATCTGCATGGCCTCGAGCCGCCGCAGCAGCACCGCGGTGCTCTGCACGTTGTCGATGAGCAGGCTCTCGGTCACCTCGAGCTTGAGCTGGGTCGGCGCCAGGCCGGTTTCGGCCAGCACTGCCGCCACCTGCTCGACGATGTCGCCCTGCGAGAATTGCCGCACCGAGACGTTGACGCTGATGAAGAGTGGCTCGCTGCGGGGGTGCAGCTGGTGCCAACGCTGCGTCTGAGCGCAGGCCTCGCGCAGCACCCAGCGGCCGATGGGCAAGATGAGTCCGGTCTCTTCGGCGAGGGGGATAAAGTCGCTGGGCGATATGAGCCCACGCTCGCCGCTGTGCCAGCGCACCAGCGCTTCGAAGCCCACCAGCTGGCGATCGCTGATGCGCACCACGGGCTGGTACTCCAGACGTAGCTCCTGGCGGCCAATGGCGCGCCGGAGGCTGTTCTCCAGCCCCAGGCGGGCGACCGCCCGGGTACGCATGGAGGCGTCGAAAACCTCGTAGAAACCGTGCTTGCGGCGCTTGGCGTGGAACATGGCGGTGTCGGCGTTGCGCACCAGGTCATAGGGGTCGGCGGGGGCCGGCGTGCTGTGGGCGATGCCGATGCTGACGCTGGCGCACAGCTCCTGCTCGCCGACATAAAAAGGCAGGGCCAGCGCCCTTTGGATGCGTTCTGCGGTGTGGGAGGCGTCGCTGGGTGCTGCGACCGGATCGAGCAGGATGGCGAACTTGTCGCCGCCCAGGCGGGCGACCAAGTCCTGCGGCCGCACACAGTTGCGCAGGCGCTCGGCGACCCCCACCAGAAGGTGGTCGCCCTCGACGTGGCCGAGGCTGTCGTTGATGTTCTTGAACCCGTCCAAATCGATGAACAGAACGGCGTAGGCGTATGCGTCAGGGCGGGCGGCGCAGGCAGCGGCGCGTTGCAGCCGCTCGCGCAGCATGGCGGTGTTGGGGAGGCTGGTCAGAGCATCGTGAAAGGTCTCGACCAGCAGGCGCGCCTCGGTCGACTTGCGGTCGACGAGGTCGGCGTGGACCTGGCGGCGCAGGTGAAGAATTTCGCTGCCCAGCCGCAGCAGCTGCGTCAGGGCC
>JBBSTS010000364.1:0-1877 GCA_038235675.1 Myxococcota bacterium
AAAACGCCGCCAGCCACAACGCCGCCGCCATTCGCCAGCTCAAGAGCGAGCGGCGCCTGGCGCTCAGCGGCACGCCGCTGGAAAACCGCCCCGAAGAGCTTTGGAGCGTCTTCGACTTTTTGGCGCCAGGGTTTTTAGGGAGCCTGCGGCAGTTCCGGCGCACCTATGCGGTCCCCATCAGCCGCGGCGACAACGAGCCCCTCGAGCTGCTGCGCATGCGCCTGCAACCGCTTATTCTGCGCCGCCTCAAAAGCGAGGTGGCCAAGGAACTGCCCGAGAAGGTCGAGCAGGTGCTGCGCTGCGAGATGGGGCCGATGCAGCGTGCCCTTTACGAACACGTCGCCGGTGAGCTGCGCGATTCCATCCGCCAGAAAATCGCGCGGGTGGGCATCGACCATGCGCGCCTGGACATCCTCGCGGCGCTCACCCGCCTGCGGCAGATCTGCTGCGACCCGTCGCTGTTGCCGGTGCCCGCCGGCACCCGCCTGCCGCCGTCGGCGAAGCTCAAGCTGTTCGAGGAGCTGCTGCGCGAGGCGCTCGAGGCCGGCCGTAAAGTAGTGGTCTTCAGCCAGTTCGTCACCATGCAGCGCCGCATGATCGAGGTCATCGAGCGTCTGGGGGTCAAGCCGCTGTGGCTGCATGGCGGCAGCAGCGGCCGCGACAAGATCGTCGCGCGCTTTCAGAGCGAGGATGGCCCGCCGGTCATCGTCGTTAGCCTGCGGGCCGGCGGCACCGGCGTCACCCTGACGCGGGCCGACACGGTGGTCCACTATGACCCCTGGTGGAACCCCGCCGTCGAGCGCCAGGCCACCGACCGCGCCCATCGCCTGGGACAAAAGAAGACGGTTTACATCTACAAGCTGATCTGCAGCCGCTCGATCGAGGACCGCGTCCTGGCGCTGGCGAGCCAGAAGGAAGCCCTTGCCGGCCGCCTGCTGGGCAGCGAAGGCGGCGCGGCGGCCAAGCACATCTCCCAGGAGGAGGTGCTGGCGCTGCTAAGCAACGACCCGCTCACCCTCAGCGGCGACGCGCAGACCCTCGCCAACGCCGTTGGCGTCAGCGGCGGCGGCTTTCAGTGAAAGGCTAGGCGCACGCTGTCTTTGCAGGTGGCGCGCACCACCTTGGGCAGCGAGCCGGCGTGGCGGTTTTTCCATACCAGCGCCGACAGGGCCAGGACGATGGCGGCGTGGCCGGCAATGAACAGGGCCAGGCCGATGGGGTTGGAGAGGCCCCCAGCCAACAGGCCGAGTGCAGCGTAGCTAAGGGTGGAGATCTCCGCCAGCAGCAGCGCGCGGCGAAACAGGGTGCTCTCGGGCGAGCCGAGGACCGGTGCCAGCAAATCCTTGGCGTGGGTGCCGAGATGGAGGCTGGAGGTTATCACCACCAGCAAAAGCCCTACCGGTGGCACCACGAACGTCAACGGGAACGCCACCAGCGACAAACCAATGACCACGGCGTCGACCAGGCGGTCGACGTGATCGGCGTTGTGGAGGGAGCATTGCCGCAGGCGGCCCACCTGATCCAGCTGCGTGCGGGTGTACTTGGCGGCCTTCAGGCAGCTGTGCGAGGCCCGCTGTCGCAACGTACGGGAGGTTTTGTGCGCCAGATCGGGGATGGACGACCCTGCCGACCGCTTGGTCGCATCGAGCTTGCTGAATGCATCGATGCTGCTGACCCGGCTGAGGCTGCTGGTGCAGCTGGCGTAGGATGAACGGGGTGCGGACTCCGCTCGGCGCACAGGGGTAGCGTCTATCGTCATTACGCAGGTCCATTCAGCAAAAGATAACCTACTTTCGGGTCTTCTTGCTCGATGGTGCGTGAATTTTCATATCATGTCGAACAGAAAAGTGGGGGGAGCCCCGCGGCGCGGGCCGCCC
>JBBSTS010000365.1:0-1867 GCA_038235675.1 Myxococcota bacterium
GACGCTCACGCAGGGGAGCGGGCCACACAGCGACAGCTCCCCCCACAGCGGCAGGCCCGCGGCGCGCGCCCCTCGCGCCAGGGGGTGCCACTCGGGGTCGACGCCAGGCGACAGCACCAGGCCGACGAGCTGGCCGGGGCCGGGCAGCAGGCGCGCGGCCAGCTGCACGCCGTCGCAGCGCTGCAGCCCCAGCGCGACGAGCTCGGCGTCGGGGTCCGCAGCCCCCTCCTCCACCGCCCAAACTGCCACCCCGCGGCGCAACAGGTAGGCGGCCATCGCCCGGCCGCTGCGCCCCAGGCCCAACAGCCCGACGCTGCGGCCGCGCGCGCGCGCCGTCGCCGCCGGCATCGCTGCCGCCTTGCTCATCTTAGCTTGAGGGTGACCAAGCTCAGCAGCGCTAAAATGATCGCGATGATCCAGAAGCGCACGATGATCTTAGGCTCTGCCCAGCCCTTGAGCTCGAAATGGTGATGGATGGGCGCCATCCGAAAGATGCGCTTGCCTAAGATCTGAAAGCTGAGCACCTGGCAGATCACGCTGACTGCCTCCATCAAAAAGACGCCGTGGATCAGCGCCGAGAGCAGTTCATTTTTGGTCAGCACCGCGATGACCCCCAACGCGCCGCCGAGGCCAAGCGAGCCGACGTCGCCCATAAAGACGGTGGCGGGATGGGTGTTGTACCACAAAAAACCGATGCCGGCGCCGGCCATCGCGGCGCAGATCACCGCCAGCTCGCCGGTACCGACGATGTGCGGCAGGTTGAGGTAGTCGGCGACGTTGAAATCGACCCACGCGCCGTTGCTGCGAAAGGTGAGCACCAGTCCAGCGACGTAGGCGAGGACCAAAAAGACCATGCTGCTCACGATGGTGGGGCCGATGGCCAGGCCATCGAGCCCGTCGGTGAGGTTGACCGCATGCGAGGTCCCCATGATCACCAACGCCGCCAGCGGCAGGTAGAGCCAGCCGAAGTCGGGGTTGAGCCAGTGCACCGGCACGAAAGGGATGCTGACGTGGGTGTCGAGGGGCGGCATCCAGTGCAACAGGCCGCTGAGCGCCGCAAGCTGCAGCAGCTGCAGCTGCAGCTTGCGCCGCCCCGGCAGGCCGCGCGAATTGCGGCGGCTGACCTTGAGCCAGTCGTCGCACAGGCCGATGGCGCCGAAGCCCACCAGCACCCCGAGGGTGCACCAGACGTAGGGGTTGGCGAGGTTGGCCCACATCAGTGTGGCGGCGGTGACCGTCAGCAGAATAAACAGGCCGCCCATCGTCGGCGTGCCATTTTTCTTCTGATGCTGCTGCGGGGTGTCGGCACGGACCTTGGTCAGCCCCTGCTGATGCGCCTTGAGCTTGGCGATGAACCAGGGAAACAGCCACAGGGTAGCGGCCAACGCGCACAGCGCCGCGGCAGGAATGCGAAAGGACGGGTAGCGAAACACCCGCATGGCGCCCCAGCCGGCCAGCCAGGTCGTACTTAAGTAGTAGAGCAAACTTCGCGGCCTTTCTGCTGCAGGGCCGTGACGACGCGCTCCATGCGCATTCCCCGCGATCCTTTGACCAGCAGCCAATCGCCCGCCTGCCAGAGCTTGGCAAGCGCCGCCAGCAGCTGCGCCACGTCTTGGCCGTAAGCGCTGGCGCTGCCGCCGGCCGCCCGGGCCCCCGCGACGATGTCGCCGGCGTGCGCCCCCAACGCAAAGACGTGCACGAACCCCCGCTGCACCGCCGCGGCCCCCACCTCGGCGTGCAAATTCGCCGCATCGGGCCCCAGCTCCAGCATGTCGCCCAGCGCCGCCAGCCGCCGCGCTGCCGCTGGCATCGCGGCCTCCAGGGCCAAAAAGGCGGCCTGCATCGAGTCGGGGTTGGCGTTGTAGGC